>OMJF01000089.1 GCA_900299285.1 Anabaena sp. 54
AAGTTTTCCCATCATTCATCAACAATAATATTAGTATCTTTTCTCTTACATAAGGATTTTCCTGCTCTTTTAAATGTTTTAATAGCTTTTCTCTCTGTTTTTGAGACAGATGGTTTTTTGCTGGCATAATTCAGAAGCGATCGCTTAGTTACTTAATTCCCTATTATACAATCTAGTTGCACAACAGCTTACATTAGCAGTAGCTAAAAATGGTTGATCAACATTAAAAGAACTATAAAGAGAAGAAACTAGCAAACGTTGTTGTTTTTCAGAAATTAAATTATCCACTGGTTCACCATCATCAATAATCACATTTGTTAAATCGGGAATAGCAGGTTTTTCAAAATCATCAGGACTAGGTTTACGGTTGCTAATTTCTGGGTTAATCTGTGGGGTTAAAGATTGAGTCATTATAGAATACTCCTGGGAGTAAGAGAGACGATATTTTATATTAATTATTATATCATTTGACTGACAATAATGGTAAAATAAAGTTATAATCATTTACGATTATATAACTATATTATGCGTCGAGATACAATCTTTTATAAACTATTCCAACAATATCCATCTTTATTAGTTGAACTGTTGGAACATCCCCCAGAAAATGCCCATAGTTATAGATTTGATTCTGTAGCAGTTAAAGAACCGAAATTTGAAATTGATGGAGTATTTTTACCTCCAGAAAATGAACCTCCAGGGGTTATATATTTCTGCGAGGTGCAATTTCAAAAAGATGAAACATTGTATGAAAGAATAGTAGCAGAATCTTCTTTATATTTTTACCGTAACCGGAGTAAACTTAGTGATTGGGAAACAGTCATCATTTACCCATCTCGTGACATTGAACAAAGTAATACTTATGCAATGCGAGCATTTTTAAACCGTGATCAAGTGCATCGGATATACTTAAATGAACTGGGAGACATTCATCAATTACCTACATGGGTAGCAATGATGATGTTAACTACCATACCAGAAGATCAAGCACCAGAAGCAGCGAGATATTTATTAACAAAAACCCAATCAATAACACCATCATCATCAAATAATGTCATCATAGAAATGATCACCACAATTATGATGTACAAATTTGAAAATCTCAAACGTCATGAGGTAGAATCTATGTTAGGAATTACGCTCAAACAAACAAGAGTTTATCAAGAAATTAAAGAAGAAGGAATTGAAGAAGGACTTAAACAAGGATTAAAAGCAGGAAGAAAAGAAGGACTAGAAGCAGCGACTTTTAATTTAGTTATGAGACAATTGAGTAAACGATTTGGTAAAATATCCCCAAAAATACGCAGTTGTATTTCTGATTTATCTTTACCTGTTTTAGAAGATTTGAGTGAAGATTTATTAGATTTTAATAATGTGGATGATTTGGTTAATTGGTTAGCAAAGGTTGAAGATTAAAATTATCATAGAGGTACATTACATTTAGTAAAAATCCAATATTTGTTTTGTTGGGTTTCGTACCTCAACCCAACCTACAAATAATTAACAGTAATTAACAGAAAATGTGTTATAATATCAACATTAGCAACAGGAGAAAAACCATGACTGTTAAACAATTGATTCATGCAGAAATTGACAATATACCTGATGAAGAACTTGATGAGGTTTATCAATTAATTAAAGAATTTAGAGATAAAAATAAAAGTAAAAAAAAGGGGATATTATCTAAGTTAAAAGAGATAAAAATTCAAGCTTCCGAAGATTTTTCTGTAAATTTTGATAACTATTTTTATAAACAGGAAACAAATGAGCAATAATCGTTATTTTCTGGATACTTCATTTATTATTGCATTAATTAATGAACGAGATCAATATCATCAGATAGCTAATGATTTAGCAAATTATTACGATAATTCACTTTTAGTTACTTCTGATGCAATTTTATTATAAATTGCTAACGGTTTAAGTCGTAATTACAAACAAGAAGCAACTCAGTTATTAGAATATTTGTTAAATGCAGAAACAGTAGATATTATCCACGTTACTCCTGAATTATCTAATCAAGGATTTGAGTTGTACAAAAAATTTCAAGATAAAGAATGGGGTTTAGTTGACTGCATTTCCTTTGTAATTATGAAAAATCAGAATATTACTCACGCTTTAAGTTTTGATCATCATTTTCAACAATCTGGATTTTCTTTAGTAAAATAGTACAAACTAATCAAAATATCCCTGACTTCTGTTTTAATTGTGTCAATAAATGATAAATTAATGATAGAAGTCGGATATCTGATATTATATTATAATCTCCAATATTTATCCCATGCTGATAGCAAAGCTTGGCGTTAGCCATAAATCCTAAAATCCTGGATATCCTCATTCCGACAATCAATCAATAAAATCTATAATACAATAACAAAACTATGCCACGCATTTTTGATAACATCAACGAACAGCTATTAACAACCCTCAAAGAAAGCCTAAAAGATGCCCATAGGGCAGATTTTTGTGTAGGTTATTTCAACCTGCGGGGATGGAAATTAATTCAAGAAGAAATAGAACAATTTACGGGAGGTGAAAATAACTGTTGTCGCTTATTAATTGGAATGCAAAAATTACCCAAAGATGAACTTAACCAACTTTTAGGTTTAGGAATATCCGGCAAAAATATCTCCCAAAATGATGCCATGAATCTGAAAAAATCCATAGTCCAGGAATTTAGTCAACAATTAACTTTAGGAAAACCAAATAATGATGATGAATGGGGTTTAAAAAGACTGAAATCACAATTAAAATCTAAAAAAGTAATAGTTAAATTATATTTACGTCATCCTCTTCATGCTAAACTTTATTTAATGCATCAAAGCCATCATAATTTAAAAGCGATCGGTTTTTTAGGTAGTAGTAATTTAACTTTTTCTGGTTTATTAAACCAAGGAGAATTAAATGTTGATATTACAGATCCTGATGCAAATGATAAATTACAAAGCTGGTTTAATGAACGTTGGGAAGATAGATTTTGTATAGATATTTCTGATGAATTGGCAGAAATTATAGATGAAAGTTGGGCAACGGAAAAGTTAATTTCTCCCTATTATGTTTATCTCAAAATGGCTTATCATCTCTCTCAAGAAGCGCGAGATGGTTTAAGTCAATATACTATACCTTATGATTTTCAATTATTTCCTTTTCAAGCAGCAGCAGTACAAATTGCTGCCCATTATGTTAACCGTCGTGGTGGTGTTTTGATTGGTGATGTGGTAGGATTAGGAAAAACTTTAGTAGGAACAGCAATTGCTAAAATTATAGAGGATGAACTTGCTATTAGTACCTTGATTATTTGTCCTAAAAATCTCGTTTCTATGTGGGAAAAATATAAAGATGAATATGGTTTAGCAGCTAAGGTAGTTCCTATTAGTCAAGTTACCAAAATATTACCCACAATTCCCGCCCGTTTTCGGTTAGTATTAATAGATGAAAGTCATAATTTAAGAAATAGGGAAGGACAACGTTATGCAGCGATTAAAGAATATATTGAACAAAGCGGAAGTCGTTGTATTTTATTAACTGCTACTCCCTATAATAAAAGCTATTTTGACCTATCTTCCCAATTAAGGTTATTTATTCCTGAGTCTAAAGATCTAGGAATTAAACCCGAAAATTTAATTAAAGAATTGGGAAATGAAAATGAATTTAAACGTAAATATCCCCAAACAGAAGTGAGAACTTTAGCAGCATTTGAAAAAAGCGAATATTTTGAAGATTGGCGAATCTTAATGAATCGTTATATGTTAAGAAGAACTCGCAGTTTCATTAAAAATAATTATGCTGAAACTGATGAAATAAATGGCCGAAAATATTTACAATTTTCTGATGGTACTCGTTCCTATTTTCCTACTCGTGTTCCCAAAACTGCCGCTTTTACTATTAATAATGATGATCAATATGGAAAATTATACTCTGGTGAGGTAGTAGAAATTCTTAATTCTTTATCTTTACCTCGTTACGGTTTAGGAAATTACACTTTAGATAAATATAAACAACCTCCTACCACTACAGAACAACGAATATTAAATAGTTTATCTCGCGGGGGAAGACGGTTAATGGGTTTTTGTCGCACGAATTTATTTAAAAGATTAGAAAGTAGCGGTAATGCTTTTTTAGAATCTTTAGAACGTCATATTTTACGGAATTATGTATATCTTTATGCTTTAGAAAATAAATTAGATATTCCTATTGGTACACAAGATGCAGAATTTTTAGAAACTGCAAATAATGATGAAGATGCTGATAATATTAATTGTACCAATTTAGATTTTGAAATAGCTGATGATGATAATGAAGAAAATGATGATCATAATGATGAGGTGAATTTTGCCAGTTTAACGAGTAAAAAAGTTGAATATAAACAACAAGCAAAAACCATTTATGAACTCTATCAAAGTAAATACCAAAAACGGTTTAAATGGTTAGATTCTCGACTGTTCAAATCTGAATTTAAAAAACATCTCCGCGAAGATGCTTTATCATTATTGAAGTTATTACATAATTGTGGAGAATGGAATTATCAACAAGATCAAAAATTACAAACTTTGCAAAAATTAATCACGGAAACTCATCCCAATGAGAAAATATTGATATTTACCCAATTTGCAGATACAGCGCGTTATTTACAGGAGTGTTTAGAAAACATTAATATCAACCAAACCGCATTAGTTACAGGAAAAATAAATGATCCGACAGCATTAGCTTATCGTTTTAGTCCCCAAAGTAATCAACAAAATATTCCTCCAGAACAACAAATTAGAATTTTAATTGCTACTGATGTATTAAGTGAAGGTCAAAATTTGCAAGATTGTCGGATAATTATTAATTATGACTTACCTTGGGCAATTATTCGCTTAATTCAAAGAATTGGTAGAGTAGATAGAATTGGTCAAAAAGCATCGGAAATTCTCTGTTATTCCTTTTTACCTGCGGAGGGAGTAGAAGAATTAATTAATTTACGAGGGAGATTAAGTGAAAGATTACAACAAAATGCGAATGTAGTGGGAACAGATGAAGCATTTTTTGAAGATAGTCTTTCCTATCAAGAAATATTGGATCTTTATCATGAAAAATCAGATATTTTAGATCAAGAAGATGATGGAGAAGTTGATTTAACTTCCGAAGCTTTTCAAATTTGGAAAAATGCTATAGATGCTGATCCTAGTTTAGAACAAATTATCAAACGTCTTCCTAATGTTATTTATTCTACCCGCGAATATGAAGGTACAAATTTAGATCCCCAAGGGGTATTAATGTATTTACGAACTGCTGAAGGTACAGATGCTTTAGCGTGGATAAATAAGGAAGGAAAAAGTGTTACTCAATCGCAAATGAGAATATTAAGAATGGCGAGATGTAACCGGGATACACCCCCTTTAAAAAGACATCCCCAACACCATGAAATTGTCTCACAAGGGGCTGATTTAATATTAGAACAGCAAAAATCAACGGGAGGACAATTGGGAAGTCCTAAAAGTGCCAGATATCGCACATATTATAAATTAGATGCTTATATTAAAAGAACGGAGACACCGTTATTTACATTAGGAGAAGATTGGCAAAATTTGAAAAAAGCAGTGGAGGAAATCTATCTTTATCCTTTAAAAGAAACCACAGTGATTAAAATTAATCGTCAGCTAAAAAATGGTATTAGTGATCAACAATTAGCTGATATGATTCTATCTTTAAGGGATAATAATTCTTTGTGTATTATTCATCCTCAAGATATACCACAACAAGCGCAGATTATTTGTTCATTGGGGTTATTTTCAGGATATTAAATGATAATTTCTGGTTTTTAAATTGGGATTAAATTTGTTGGGTTACGCTGTTGCTTAACCCAACCTACGAAATATTTCCTAGTGATTACTTTCCAAACCCCTTACCTTTGCTGCTAGAAGGAAAACAAATACAATTTTCTAATTGCTGGAGTAAGGTTTCACTATCTAGATTTTGACCAATTAGCACTAGCTGATTTTGCTTTTTGTTTTCATTTTTCCATTGATCGTCATCAATAGTAAAGCGTTTACCGCAAAGATGAAAAATATGACGTTGGGGACTTTCCTCAAACCACATAATACCTTTAGCGCGGAAGACATTTGTAGGTAATTGATTATCTAGGAAATATTGAAATTTTCTAATAGAAAAAGGTTTATCACTTTGGAAAGAAATAGAGGTAAAACCGTCATTTTCTAAATGGTTAGAATGATCATGATGATGATGTTCATGGTGGTCATGTCCACAGGTAGAATGATCATGATCATCGTGATGTTCGTGACCACAATTAGAATGATCATGATGATCATCATGTTCCTCTGTGTGGGAATCAAAATATTTATCAGATTCAAACAAACCAACACTCAGAATTAAAGGAAGTGGGACTTGAGATTTTGTAGTCCGAATAATCCGCGATCCTTCTTTAATATTATTGATTTTTTTCTCCAATTCCTGTAGAGTGGTTTCATCAACTAAATCTGTCTTATTGAGAATAATGACATCACCATAAGTAATTTGACTCAAAGCAGCTTCAGAATTGAATAAATCTAGGCTATAATTAGCCGCATCAACTACAGTAATGATAGAATCTAATCGGGTTAGATCTCGTAATTCTGCACCCAGAAATGTCATAGCTACTGGTAAAGGATCAGCTAAACCAGTGGTTTCTACAACTAGATAATCTAGCTTTTCTTCCCGTTCTAAAACTTTGTAAACAGCATCAACTAAGTCATTATTAATGGTACAACAAATGCAGCCATTACTCAATTCCACCATGTTGTCATCTGTGGAAACAACCAATTCATTATCAATACCAATTTCCCCAAATTCATTGACTAAAACAGCAGTTTTCACACCTTGCTGATTTGTGAGAATATGGTTTAGTAAAGTAGTCTTACCGCTACCGAGAAACCCAGTAATAATAGTGACTGGTAAACCTTTTTTAGTAACTTCCATTGTCTGAGAGTCGGAATTAATTATTGTTTGCATGGTGATCAAGTAAATTGTTGGTGTATTCTGAATTTTATCTTAATTTTGGCCATTTTGCATGACGATAATATGATAATGTATCTACATACCAGCTTGAAAAATTTGGTTAGCAGTTAAGGTTAATTCTGGGAAAGTACGTGAAACTATAGTTTGATTTCCTCTAAATTGACTCACTTGATATTCCCCATTAATTAAATCATAGATAGAAATAGTTGGTTGTTTAGGATTTCCGATATAGGGAGTTCCTCCTAATGCTAAATAATCAACAATCCAATATTCAGGAATACCAATTTCTTCATAATCTTTAACTTTTGTTAAATAATCAACACGCCAATTTGTACTCACAACTTCAATCACTAAAGGAATTGATGCACCCTGGATAAGGGTAGATTGTTGTTTCCATAATGGCTCATTAATTAAATTAGGACGATTGATGATCAACACATCTGGTGAGTAAGCAGATTGATTTTCAGGGGGTTTAACTAAAACAGTTTTAAGAATACGATAGGGTAAATTTAAGCGTAGATATTCAGCCGTGGCCCTCTCAGCCAAAAAACCAGTAATATCTTCATGATCTCCTAATGGTTGTGCCATTTCAATAATTACTCCATGATGTAATTCACAATACTTTCCTTCTGGTTTCCATTCCACAAATTCCTCAAAAGTGACTGATTTAGTTTTGGGTAATGCTTGAATCATACTTTACCTCCAGTTATTGACAAGATTAGCAAGTATTACTAATAATAGGGCGTTGCTGAATTGGGGTATGAAATTGAAAAATAAAAAAAATGAAACTCTTACTCTCTGCGCCTGGAGCGCCTCTGCGTGAGAAAAAATCATACCTTC
>OMJF01000090.1 GCA_900299285.1 Anabaena sp. 54
AAGTTGTATTGTAGGTTGGGTAGAACAAAGTGAAACCCAACAAATTTACGGAAGTTGTATTGTAGGTTGGGTAGAACAAAGTGAAACCCAACAAATTTAAACAAGTTGTATTGTAGGTTGGGTAAAACGAAGTGAAACCCAACAAATTCAAACAAGTTGTATTGTAGGTTGGGTAGAACAAAGTAAAACCCAACAAATTTACGGAAGTGTTGGGTGTGTTGGGTTTCGTTCCTCAACCCAACCTACGTATAGTAAATATTCTCTTTGTAATTAGCAAAAAACATCATGAAACGCCTATTTTTCACCCTCATTTGCACAACCGCTTTATTAACTGTTCCTCAACAATTATTATTGATTTCTCCTCAACCTGTCACCGCACAAGAAACTACAAAAAAAGTATTAACCACAGCACAATTACAAGATTTAGCTAAATCTATCACGGTGAAAATATTAACTAAAAATGGCAGTGCTTCAGGAACTTTAATTGCCAAAAATGGTAATAATTACACTATTTTAACTAATGATCATGTGATTAATCCAGGTGAATCTTATCGCATTCAAGCACCAGATGGAAAAATATATCCTGCTACTGTGATTAAAGAAAAACCTCAATCTTTAAAAAATCAAGATGTGGCTTTATTCCAGTTTCAATCAACAGTAGAATATACCATAGCTACATTAGGAACTTCCGCACCTATAGCAGTAAATCAAAAAATTGTTGCTGCTGGATTTGTGAGTGATAATGCTAAATTAGTTTTCACAGAAGGACAAATTTCTCTATTACCAGATAAAAGTTTTCAAGGAGGTTATCGTATTGGTTATAGCAACAAAATTCAACCGGGAATGAGTGGCGGACCCATATTAAATTATCAAGGTGAAGTTATTGGTATTAATGCCGTTCATGCCTATCCTATTTCTGATCAAATATATACTTATATTGATAATAGTAAACCCAGTGCAGCCGAACGCCAGCAAATGCGTCAATATAGTTGGGGTTTACCGATTTATAGTGTTGCTAAGATAGTCCCGGAATTTGTGGCTAAATCTCCCACAAAGATTGATAATTCTGGTTTAAATGCTAAAAAAGGTTTAATTAACGATGTTGATAAAATTGCCCAAGAAATTACGGTTTTAATTCCTAATGCTAACCCTGACAATATCGGTTCTGGGGTAATTATTGCCCAAAAAGGTAATATTTATTATGTGTTGACCGCAGATCATGTTATCTGGAATCGTCGTGAAAAAAAATTAAAAGATAAGTTAGAAATAGTCACACCTGATAATCAACGATATGCTATAAATATCAGCAAAGCAAAAAGAATGCCTGGAGTTGATTTAGCCGTTGTGCAGTTTACCAGTAATCAAAAATATCGAGTTGCAACTTTAGCAAATTATAGTTTAAATACTAAAGTTCAAAAAGTTTTTGTTTCTGGTTTTCCTGGTAATAAACAACAAAATAAAAACAAACCTCACCGGATTTTAACGGCGGGAATTTTGAGGCAACCAGAATTAATCAGGTTAAATACTTATCTAATTTTCAAATATCAAAGTTCTCTGATACCTGTACAAAAACAAACTGTTTTAAGTGATGGTTATGATCTACTCTATAGTAATATAACTAAAGGGGGAATGAGTGGCGGTGCGGTTTTAGATACCCAAGGGAGAGTAATTGGTATTCATGGCAGAGCGGAAGGTGAAGAATTACAATCACTTGATCTTGTTGATGGTAAAATCAATTTAGGTAGTAGTTCTGGTATTCCCATTAAGACGTTTTTAAATTTAGTTGAACAAGCAGGAATAGATTCAGATTTAAAAGTCGAAACTACTGCACCAGCTACACTAAAAAAATCGGAAGAGGATGTAATTAGTGAATATTTATTACCATTGGATGAAGTTCCGAAAAATAGCGATGATGAAATATCATGGCTAAATTATGCCAATCAACTATGGCGTTCTCAAAAATATGCAGAAGCGATCAAAGCCGTTGATAAAGCGATTAGCAAAAAACCGGATTTTTATCAAGCTTGGTATTTCAATGGGATGATATTTACTAGTGAGAAAAAATACCCAGAATCTATTGCTGCTTTTGATAAAGCTCTTAAAATTAATCCCAACTTTGCTCAAGCTTGGAAATTGCGGGGTAGAGTGCTGTTAACATTAGATAAATATTCTGAAGCCTTAGCATCTTTTGACAAAGCCATTGCCCTAAGTCCTAATCAATTTGATCTTTACTTCTTCCGAGGTTCATCGCTTTCTAGCTTAAATCGTGTTTCTGAAACAATTGAGGCTTATACTCAAGCTATTAAAATTTATCCCGACTTTAAATTCAGTTATAATTCACGTGGTTTATCCTATATGAATTTACAAAAATATCAACAAGCCATAGATGATTTTACTCAGGCCATTCAACTTGACCCTAAAAATGCCGACTATTACCAGTCAAGGGGTCTTGCTTACAGTTTGTTCAATAAGCATCAACAGGCAATTGATGATTTTACCCAAGCTATTCAATTTGACCCTAAAAATGCCGACTACTACGAGTCAAGGGGTCATGCTTACTCTGGATTAAAGAACTATCAAGAAGCCATAACTGATTTTACTAAAGCCATTCAACTTGACCCTAAAAATGCTCAATATTACAACGCCAGAGGTTTGCAGTACGGAAGTTTAGAAGACTACAAAAAAGCCATAGAAGATATAACAGAAGCTATTCGTCTCGACGATAAGAGTGTTTTATACTATGCGTTCAGAGGCATTGCTTACTTGGGATTAAAAGAATACAAACAAGCTATATCTGATTTAACAGAAACTATTCGTCGTGACCCTAAAAATGCACCATACACTGTAAGAGGTCTCAGATACTCTGAATTTAAAGATAATAAAATCTTTATTAGCTCTTACAATAAACAGATTAGTCTTGTATATGTAACTAGAGGTAATACTTACTTTAAATTAAAAGAATACAAACAGGCGATTGATGATTACACTCAAGCCATTAAACTTGATCCCAAAAATGCAATATACTACAATGCGAGGGGTACTACTTACTCTCAATTAAAGGACTACAAACAGGCGATTGACGATTACTCTCAAGCCATTAAAATTGATCCTAAAGATGCCTTCTACTATGGCAGTCGGGGTTTTACTTACTTTCAATTAAAAGACTACAAACAAGCAATTGATGATTACTCTCAAGCCATTAAACTTGATCCAAAAAAGGCAATATACTACAATGCGAGGGGTACTACTTACTCTCAATTAAAGGACTACAAACAGGCGATTAATGATTACACTCAAGCCATTAAACTTGATCCTAAAGATGCATTATACTACCAGTTGAGGGGTTATACTTACCTTCAACTAAAAGACTACAAACAGGCGATTAATGATTACACTCAAGCCATTAAAATTGATCCTAAAAATGCAATATACTATGGTGCTAGGGGTGATGCTTACTTTCAATTAAAAGACTACAAACAAGCAATTGATGATTACTCTCAAGCCATTAAATTAAAACCCGACTTTACCGAAGCCTACTATAGTCGGGGTACTGCTCACTATTTCTTAAAAGACTATCAACAAGCAATAAATGATTGGAATCAAGCCATTAAATTAAAACCAGACTATCCCGAAGCATACACGAACTTAGGTATAGTTTCCTATGAAATGGGAGAAGTAGAAACAGCAATTAATTATTGGCGAAATGCGATCAAAATCAACAGCAATTTTGCAGAAGCACATTTAGCATTGGGTGTAGCCTTATATGGAAAAGGTGACAAAGAAGCGGGTTTGAAATCGGGAGAAACGGCATTAAAATTAGATAAACGTTATGGAAAGATAGAGTTTCTCAAAGAAAATGGTTGGGGTGAAAAGTTGATAAAAAATAGTCAGGAGTTTTTGAATAATCCTGGGATAAAAGTTTTAATTTAGGGTATCTTTTCCAGATACCTCATAAACCTCAAATCTGCTGTAATTCGGGCATACTTTTACTCATTCTTTATAACCTCCAATATTTGTAGGTTGGGTTGAGGAACGAAACCCAACATCACCCACCGACATATTATAATTAATGTTGGGTTGCGCTTCCCTATATCATAATTAATATTGGGTTGCGCTTCGCTATATCATAATTAATGTTGGGTTGCGCTTTGCTTAACCCAACCTACGAGGTAAAATAAATATATTAAATTAATGTTGGGTTGCGCTTCGCTATATAATAATTAATATTGGGTTGCGTTATATCATAATTAATGTTGGGTTGCGTTATATCATAATTAATGTTGGGTTGCGCTTCGCTATATCATAATTAATGTTGGATTGCGCTTCGCTTAACCCAACCTACGAGGTAAAATCAATATATTAAATTAATGTTGCGCTTCCCTATATCATAATTAATATTGGGTTGCGTTATATCATAATTAATGTTGGGTTGCGCTTCGCTTAACCCAACCTACGAGGTAAAATCAATATATTAAATTAATGTTGGGTTGCGCTTCGCTTAACCCAACCTACGAGGTAAAATAAATATAATAAAATATCACATTACTCAAAGGTTATTTACATTATGGAATATCGTCGCGCTAGGGTGGCAGGAGGAACATACTTTTTTACAGTGGTGACAGAAAAACGACAAAAAATTTTATGTTTACCAAAAAATGTTTCTTTATTAAGAGATGCTTTTGGTTATGTAATGCAAAAACATCCATTTATTATAGATGCTATTGTTATTTTACCTGATCATCTTCATTGTATTTGGACATTACCAGAAAATGATTATGATTTTTCAACTCGTTGGCGTTTGATTAAAAGTTATTTTAGTCGTAAATGTGAAACTATTTCACCAGAAAATATATCTTTATCTAGGAAAAATAAAAAACAACGTGCAATATGGCAATATCGTTTTTGGGAACATTTAATTAAGGCGTTGCTGATTTTGGGTATGATATTGATTTCGCGCATTAGCGAAGCGAAGTACGAAGTACTTTAGACGCAAAAGAGCAAAGACGCAAAGTTTCAAGTTTTGAATTTCTCAATTTCATACCTGAGTTCAGTAACGCCACATCAAAATATAAACGTGAGTGTTGGGTTTTTTCAACCCAGCCTATGACTAAGTTCCGTAGGTTGAGTAGAACGCAGTGAAACCCAACATTAATAATAATATTCCAGATGTCGTGTTGGGTTTCGTTCCTCAACCCAACCTACGATTCAACAGACGACTTATAATTGATCGCAAACATATCTTAGGCATGAAACTGTGACTGAACCCGGACAATACAAAGATACCGTTAACTTACCCAAAACTAACTTTGATATGCGGGCAAACGCAATTAAACGCGAACCCGAAATTCAAAAATTCTGGGCAGAAAACAACATTTATTCTCAACTGGCTGAAAATAACCCAGGTGAATTATTTATACTGCATGATGGTCCTCCCTACGCTAACGGTCAGTTACATATTGGTCACGCTTTAAATAAGATTCTCAAAGATATTATTAACCGTTACTATCTCCTCCAGGGTCGTAAAGTTCGTTACGTTCCTGGCTGGGATTGTCACGGATTACCTATTGAGTTGAAAGTTCTGCAAAATATGAAACAAGTAGAACGACAAAATATTACACCTTTACAATTACGTCAAAAAGCACAACAGTTTGCCCTTGATGCTGTTAATAACCAACGCAATAGTTTTAAACGCTATGGTGTGTGGGGTGATTGGGAAAATCCTTATTTAACTCTACAGCCAGAATACGAAGCCGCGCAAATTGGCGTTTTTGGGGAAATGTTCCTCAAAGGTTATATTTATCGCGGTCTCAAGCCTGTACACTGGAGTCCTAGTTCTAAAACCGCTTTAGCAGAAGCGGAGTTAGAATATCCTCAAGGTCACGTCTCTAGGAGTATTTACGCCGCTTTTTGGGTGGTGAAGGTTACAGAAAATCTAAAATCAGTTTTAGAGCCTTTTCTGCCTGATTTGGGCGTGGCTGTGTGGACAACTACTCCCTGGACGATACCCGGTAATTTGGCGGTGGCTGTGAATGGGGCGTTAAATTATGCGGTTGTGGAGGTGGCACGCCCAGATACCCAGACGCAGAGAGGATGCAAGTATCTGATAGTTGCGGCGGAGTTGGTAGAAAGTTTGACTGCAACTTTAGGTGTTGATTTGACTGTGAAGGCGACTTTCTCTGGTCAGGATTTGGAACATACCACTTATCGTCATCCGCTTTTTGACCGTGAAAGTCCGGTGGTTATTGGTGGTGATTATATTACTACTGATTCTGGTACTGGATTGGTGCATACTGCTCCTGGTCATGGTCAAGAAGATTACATTGTTGGGCAGAAGTATGGTTTGCCGATTCTTGCACCGGTGGATGACAATGGTAATTTTACGGATGAGGCTGGTAAATTTACTGGTTTAGATGTGTTGGTTAACGGTAATCAAGCGATTATTGATGCTTTGACGGCAGCGGGTTCTCTATTGAAGGAGGAAGCTTATCAACACAAGTATCCTTATGACTGGAGAACGAATAAACCTACGATTTTCCGCGCTACTGAACAATGGTTTGCTTCTGTGGCAGGATTTAGGGAGGATGCTTTAAATGCGATCGCATCTGTGCGTTGGATTCCCACCCAAGGTGAAAACCGCATTACACCAATGGTAGCAGAAAGATCCGATTGGTGTATTTCTCGTCAGCGTTCTTGGGGTGTTCCCATTCCTGTGTTCTATGATCAAGCAACGGGGGAAATTTTGCTGAATGCGGACACGATTAATCATGTTCAAGCTATTATCTCTAAAAAAGGTTCTGATGCTTGGTGGGAGTTGTCTGTGGAGGAGTTATTACCAGAACAATACCGCAATAATGGCAAGAGTTATCGCAGAGGTACTGATACGATGGATGTCTGGTTTGACTCTGGTTCGTCTTGGGCGGCTGTAGCAAAGCAAAGACCAGAATTATGTTATCCTGCGGATATGTATTTGGAAGGTTCTGACCAACATCGCGGTTGGTTTCAATCTTCTTTGTTGACTAGTGTGGCAGTTAATGGTATTGCACCTTATAAAACTGTTTTGACTCATGGTTTCGTTTTGGATGAACATGGACGGAAAATGAGTAAGTCTGTGGGAAATGTGGTAGACCCTCAATTAATGATTTTGGGTGGGAAAGACCAGAAAAAAGAACCCGCTTATGGCGCTGATGTTTTGCGGTTGTGGGTTTCTTCGGTAGATTATTCTGGTGATGTCCGTTTGGGTGGTAATATCATCAAGCAATTAGCTGATGTAAGGAATAAAATCCGCAATACGGCGCGGTTTTTATTGGGTAGTTTGCATGATTTTGATCCTCAAAAGGATGCTGTAGCGTTTGATGATTTACCAGACTTGGATAAATATATGCTACATCGCATTCGTGAGGTGTTTAATGAGGTGACGGAAGCTTTTGATAGTTTCCAGTTTTTCCGCTTTTTCCAAACTGTACAGAATTTCTGTGTTGTAGATTTGTCAAATTTCTATTTAGATATTGCGAAAGATAGATTATATATCAGTTCTACTGATGCTTTCCGTCGTCGTAGTTGTCAAACAGTTCTGCAAATTGCTTTGGAAAATTTAGCGAAAGCGATCGCTCCCGTTTTGTGTCATACTGCGGAAGATATCTGGCAATTTATCCCCTACGAAACACAATATAAATCAGTTTTTCAAGCTGGTTGGATCAGGGTGAATGATGAATGGGATAATCCTGAATTAGCGGAATTTTGGAAAACATTGCGACGCATTCGTGCTGATGTTAATAAGGTATTGGAACAAGCGCGGGTAGAAAAGTTAATTGGTTCTTCTTTAGAAGCTATTGCTTTGATTTATTTGAGTGATGAAAAATTACGCGCTGCTATTGAACCTTTGAATATTAGCGGTAATGGAATTGATGAATTACGGTATTTATTCCTCACTTCTGAGGTGCAATTATTAGATTCTCCTGACGCATTAAAAGGATTGAAAACTTTGCGAGTTCAAGGTGAGGATAATTGGGATATTGGGGTAGTCAATGCCGCAGAACAAGACCATAATGGTAAATTATATCAGAAATGCGATCGCTGCTGGAATTATTCGCCTCATGTTGGTGAATCAGCAGAACATCCTTTACTCTGTGAACGGTGTATTCCGGCTTTAGCTGGAGATTTCTAAAACCATAATATCTCCGATTTCTACTAAAAAGAAGTCGGGGATTTGAATCATCTTACCATTTTTAATGATCATGAACACACAATTATCTGTAGATTTAGAAATATTACCAATGGTATTACAAATGCTACCAAATATGATCATGACAGATGATCAGTTTTTTGATTTCTGTCAGTTAAATCGTCATTTTAGAATCGAACGTAATCAAATTGGAGATCTATTCATTATGTCCCCCACAGGTTCAGAAACAGAAGAACGTAATTTTAACTTAATTGTTCAATTAGGTATTTGGACAAAACAAGATGGTACAGGAGTAGGATTTGGTTCTAGTGGTGGTTTTACCCTACCTAATGGTGCAGTCCGTTCTCCCGACGCAGCATGGATAAAACGGACAAAATGGGAAGCAATACCGACAGAAAAAAGAAAGAAATTCGCGCCTATTTGTCCCGAATTTGTAGTAGAATTGCGTTCAGAAAATGATAGTTTATCTACATTAAAAGAAAAAATGCAAGAATATATAGACAATGGCACACAATTAGCTTGGTTAATTGATAGAAAACAACGTAAAGTATTTATTTATCGTCCTAATTGTGCAGTTGAAGAATTAGATAATCCGCAAACATTAACTGGTG
>OMJF01000091.1 GCA_900299285.1 Anabaena sp. 54
AGAGAATTTAAAGCTGTTGAACAGCTAATTGAGCGCCCAGGGTTAAGGTTATCATTTTTAGATGGAGTCTTGGAGATTCGGAAAATGCCAGGGAAAAAACACGAAACTATCAAAAAACGTATTGCTTCTTTAGTAGAAATTTATTTAGAATTTTTGGAATTAGATTTTACTCCTACTGGTTCTGTTACCCTAGAAAATGAATCTGAAAAAGTCAAAAAAGAAGGTGATGAATCTTATGAATTGGGAGCAAATAGAAAACGCCCTGATTTAGTGATTGAGGTGGTTGTTAGTAGTGGAGGAATTAATAAACTGGAAGCATATAAACGGTTACAAATTCCTGAAGTTTGGTTTTGGATGAATGATGAATTATTGTTTTATAGTTTAGGAAATGAGGGATATGAAGCTGTTAGTAAATCGCAACTTTTACCGAGTTTAGATGTAGATTTATTGATAGGTTGTATGAATATAGAAAATCATAGTCAATCTTTGCGGGAATTTAGAGCAGGGATAAAAATAACAGGATAGGATAAAAATTAGACATCTCCGGTAATTAAATATGCCTTGTTTTGATCCCTTTTATGGACAATACCCTTACATGAATTGTTCCTACAGTAATTTTCACCAGATGTCTATTAAACTTTGGGAAAATGATGATCTGACATTATCAAAAGGTTCACAGATTGGAACTGTGGTATAATCAAGAATAGTTGTATGATTTTCACATTTCCGGGAGGTAAATTCACGGCTTCGATAATCAGCATAACATTAGACAGAATTTTTCTATCTAATAAATAGTTGGGCAGCAGGACGATGATACTGATACAATCATCAGCCATTACAAAATTTAGTCAGGCTATATGGCAAACAAATCGCATTTCAATAGTGGACACATAGTATAATATACAAAAGTTATGAAAATGTGAAATCTGGATATGACTCGACTAGAACTTGAATCAGCAATCAAACAATTGCCAGAGAGTGAAGTTAGCAATTTAGCCAAGTGACTTCAACAGTATATTGATGAAATATGGGATCGGCAAATTGAGGCAGATTTAGCATCAGGGAAATTAGATCATCTCATTAGACATCTCCAGAAAAGAATGTAGAGACGAGAATCCCTACCCAGGTCACGTCTCTACAAGGGTTGTAAGTCACGCTTATGTAATTTTCACCAGATGTCTATTGCCCAAGCAGAAAAAGATATTGCAGCGAACAACGTGAGGGAATAACAACTACTCACCCCAAGAACATCTTTTAGACTTCACAGTATCAGAAGAGAAAAAAATAATGGCTGAACTCAAACTCAGATCAAAAGATCCAGATTCCCTCAGACGAATTATTGAAAGTGCTTTATCAGAAAGATTACAAAGTGTAATAGCAGGAATAAAAAGAACAGAAGAACGACTTCTAGAATTTGAAACCAAGTATCAATTATCAACAAAGGAATTTATAAACCGCTTTAATAATGATGAATTATCCCATAATTTTGATTTTGATGAGTGGATTGGTGAATCTCGAATGTTGACACATTTGCAACAAATGAAAGAGTCTATAGAGGAGATTGATTTTGTTAATTGAATCTTATTTTCAGCAGATTCAGCTTTTAATTGAATCTTCAGAAATTGTCAAAATATTCAAGATTGAAAGTGAAAAAAGAGGAATATATGAAGGCTTAATCAGAGGAAAAATTGATTTTCAAGATAATTCCTTGCTGCATTTTCGAGAATTTGTCTATGTTGAAATCTCCATAGATCGAAAAATGTATAGTTATCAATATATGAATTCAGAAAATAACCTAATTTTTCGTTATGACAATACTGAACATCATCGAAAATTAAATCTCCCTACTTTTCCTCATCATAAACATGATGGAAGTGAGGATAATGTGATTAAATCAGATGCTCCTTTTTTAAATGAGGTACTCAATGAGGTTAAAAAAATATTAGGATAGTGCGATAGCGAAGTGCTGCTGTAAGCAGTTCGCTGACTTCTTAGTTCGCATCTGGAAAAATAATTGTATTATTCTTTAAGCAGCTTTTTGAGAATTTGTAGAAGATGGTTCAGCTAAAATTGGTTCAATATCTTGGTTTTTGTCTCTTTGAATAAATTCATCTAGTAATTGAAAAAAGTAATCAAATGCAGCTTTTTCATCAATACAAGTGAGTAAAATAATTTTATCCCAAGGGTTAACAGTATGGATAGATAAACGGTTTTGTAGCCAAGGTTGAAAGTTTTTATAAAAATCACTTTCAGTTTCAGTATTATTAATACCTAATTCAGAGCGAGAAAAGCGATATCCTAAAATAAACATCCGTAAATTACTGATAAATGCTGTTCCCAAATATAAACCGGGCTTGGTTTTAATTTTTTCTAGTAAGTTGAATAATCCACTCATTTAGTTTAACTCCATTCAAAATTTTCAAAATTCTTCTATTACTTCTATTTTAAACTCATTAGATAGAGAAGTAAAATCTTTAATCCAGTCATCTATTAATAGTCCTTGTGGGGAAAGATTGTCGAAAATTTTGCCAAAAACTTCAACACCGTAATGAACACCATTTTCCGTAATAGTTTCAAAGCAACCTTGTTTTTCTAGGCGATTACTTAAAATAAAATCTTCATTGTCGTATATAGTCGAAAGTCGCCAAAGTTTACCAGTAATTTTACGTTGTTTTAGCCACTGTAATACATTAATTATAAACGTTTTGTTATAGTTACAATTTAGGAATCATAGTTATTTAACTCACGATGCCTACGGCGATCAAAGCTATCAGCCGCATAAGCAATACAAGTCTTTAAATCTTCTCGCGTTAAATAATGAAATGTAACGCACTACCCCTAGAACAAACACGGGGGGTTACGCTGTAGCTAACCCACCCTAGGTTTTTTAATGATGTTCTTAAATCTATCTAGCGATTTATTATACTTAACAACTCATCTTCCATCGTCATAATAGCTAAACCCGGAGTTTTTACCGGTTCAAATTCCACTTAGACGACAGATGATCGCTTTTTTTGTATTGGTTTTGATTTGGAGAAGAGGCAATCACCGAAAGATTAAGCTATTGTGCTATAAGTAGTAGTAATTACAAAAATAAATCTTCAATGACAACGGGACACAAAAAATGATAAGGTTATTACCTTTAAAATACCTTATCGTTTATCAGTATGTCAGTCTCTATCACTATTTCTCAACTGGTTGAAGTTCTTATAGCTGAACCTGTGAATGTATCTGTATCTACCTTAAATCAGTTGGGTATTGGGATACAAACAGATACCCGCATTTTACAACCAGGTGAGGTGTTTTTGGCTTTGCGAGGAGAAAAGTTTGATGGACATGATTTTGTACCCACCGCGATCGCTCAAGGGGCTATATTGGCTATAGTTGATTATGCTTATGAAAATCCCGGTTTTCCGGTTTTGCGAGTCAAAAATACTTTAAAAGCATACCAGCAAATTGCTAAATGGTGGCGCGAAAGTTTTTCTATTCCTGTAATTGGGATTACAGGTTCAGTCGGGAAAACCACGACCAAAGAACTAATTTCCGCAGTTTTAGCCACCAAAGGAAAAGTTCATAAAACCTACGGGAATTTTAATAATGAAATTGGTGTCCCCAAAACCCTCTTAGAAATGAGCAGAGAAAATGACCTTGCTGTGATCGAAATGGCTATGCGAGGAAGGGGACAAATTGCCGAACTCACAGAAATTGCTAAACCAACAATTGGGGTAATTACTAATGTGGGAACAGCACATATTGAATTACTTGGTTCAGAAGTAGCTATTGCTGAAGCTAAATGTGAATTGTTAGCAACTATGCCAAATAATAGTATTGCTATTCTTAATTACGATAATCCATTATTAATGGCAACGGCAGCAAAATTCTGGCAGGGTAAAGTCATTACTTATGGCTTTTCTGGTGGCGATATTCAAGGAGAATTAAGCGATGATAAAACCGTAGAAGTTGCGGGAATGCGTCTACCTTTACCCTTACCAGGTCGTCATAATGCTACTAATTTTTTAGCAGCTTTAGCAGTAGCCAAAGTATTAGAAATTGATTGGCAATTATTACAATCTGGTATTATGATAAATATGCCCACAGGTAGAAGTCAACGCTTTACTTTAGCTAATGATATCGTGATTTTAGATGAAACCTATAATGCCGCCCCAGAAGCCATGTTAGCCGCTTTACAGTTGTTAGCAGACACACCCGGAAAGCGAAAAATTGCCGTTTTAGGGGCAATGAAAGAACTAGGAGAAAGATCCGCAGAATTGCATCAAAAAGTCGGAGAAATGGTCAAAAATTTGCATCTTGATGGTTTATTAGTATTAGTTGATGGTCGAGATGCGGAAATTCTTGCTAATAGTGCCAATAATATATCTTGCGAATGTTTCACAAATCATGCTGATTTAGTAACAAGATTAAAAACATTTATGCAAACAGGCGATCGCTTATTATTTAAAGCCGCCCATTCTGTAGGATTAGATCGAGTTGTTAACCAATTGCGGGCAGAATTTACCAATTAAATACAATTGAATATTGGGTTTAGATATGTTGTCTATTTCATGTACTTTAGACAAAATAAACTTAATTAAGTCGGTATTTTCGGTAAATATAATCGCCAATAAAAATAACATCTTTTGTAGAGATGTTGCATGAAACATCTCTAAAATAAGTTCCTGGTAAGTTTCAAAAACTGTCAATTAACAAACATCCTTTAACTGCTAATTACCATGAATAACTAGACAAAAATAGTTCAATTAAGTCTTATCCATTTAGGTCAAAGCCTTGAATTTATCAATTATTTTAGGAAGAATCAGAAATAAGGTTAGTCCATAGCAAGTCTAATCTCATTCGTCTTGACAAAAGACAATTTATCAAATCAAGGAGTAATTATCATGGCTAATATCCAAGTCTCTGCACTACTTTCCGTCGGTTATGATCTGTTTAATGATGATACTAGTTTTATTGATGAACTAGCTACCGAGGAAGTACAAAACGTTGTTGGTGGAGGTTATTATGGTTGTCATTCTCATCACAATCATCATTACTCTCATGGTTACTCTCACGGTTCTTACGACGGTTACTCTCGCGGGTACGGGTATTGGTAAAAGTAAAAAAATAGCTGTTAACTAAGAGGTTGTCTTAAAAGTTCATGGCGATTATAAATCGCTACTACACAACCAAAGTCCACCTGCGTGGACTAACGAAAAATTAAGGATTTGAAACCTGCGTAGGCAGGTTTTGTCTGTGTAGATGTGATTTCTAATCGCCCAAATTAGAC
>OMJF01000092.1 GCA_900299285.1 Anabaena sp. 54
AGATCACTATTTTTTGTCTTTTAAAATATGTTAAATAGTTTAATCGAAAAACTCAAAGAAGTCAAGGACTTTCGGAAAAGCCAAGGAAGAAGGCATGAGCTATAGGTAGTGCTAAGTATCATTATTTTAGGTTTATTAACATCTGGTGGTAATTAAATGTGCGTAGTCACCAAAACTGTGTAGAAACAATTCATGAATTAAGTGTTGTACAAAAACATCAACTATGAATGCTACCATCAGGCATAATAGCGCCTGTTAAGAAAGTTTCACTCATATCTGTATCCTCTAAATTCGCTCCAGTTAAATTCACTTCGCATAAATTAGCTTCGCTTAAATCAGCACCACTCAAGTCTGCTCCTTGTAAATCTGCTTTCCACATTCTCACACCTCCCATTTTCGCACCACTGAGGTTTGCACCCCGGAGATTTGCAGCGGAAATTGAGGCCATGTGTAAATTAGCATCACACAAATTAGCACCACTTAACAATGCCCCGCTGAGGTCGGATTCGTTTAAATGCGCCATTTCCAATGTAGCTTGAGTTAAATCAGAACCACAGAGAATAATTTCAGATAAGTGCGCTCCTTTTAACTTTGCTCCTTGCAAATTGGCTTTACTCAAATTAGCTCCACTTAAAAAAGCATCTGTCAGATTTGCTCCTCTTAAATCTGCTCTACCAAAATCTACACCACCCAAGTTGACTCCTTCTAGGTTTGCTCCTTTTAATACAATGCCATTAAAACTTCTTTCTCCTGTCGCGTATCTAGCTAAAAGTTCTTTAACATTCATATATAGACCTTAGTAAAGGGAACAGGGAAGAGGGAAATTAGTGTATATCTTTGATTATTAATCATTAAGATACAATATAATAGCTAACCTTAGAGGTTGCTTGAACAGTCTAAAATTATAAATATATTGGCGGTTAGAAACCGCGTCTACACAAGCGAAACCCACGCAGGTGGGTTTGAAAACCTTAATTTCCCACTAGTCCACCCAGGTGGACTTTGTTTCTGTAGTAGCGATTTCTAATCGCCGGAAACTGTTAAAACATCCTCTTAATGCTGCTGTATTCATGAATAATAGTAATTTAAAACTAGGCAAATATCTAACTTTAGAAGAATTTTGTACCTGCACTCAAACTTATCATAAATACGCCCAAAATATCAACCCCTATCCGCAAAATCTACCGGAAGTAATTCCGGCTTTACAGAATTTAAACAAATTTATCATTGACCCAATTATAGATTATTTTGGTAGAGATAAATTTGATCTTACCTACGGTTTTTGTTCCTCAGACTTAAAAAAGTATCTTGAGAAAAAAGACCCAGTTACAGGTCAAAAAAATGGGCGTGTAGCCCCAAATCTTGACCAACATATGAGTCATGAAATTAACAAAAATGGTCAATATTACTGTCAAAGATTAGGTGCGGCCTGTGATTTTCTCATTAGAGACTTACCCAGCACAGAATTAGTAGTATGGATATTACAAAGTAAACTACCTTTTGATTCTCTATATTTTTACAGTAAATATCAACCAATTCACATTAGTTATGGACAACAACATAAACGGGATATTTGGACATTTAATAACTTAGGAACACCGACAAAAAAAGGAATTGAAAACTGGATAAAACTAGCAAAACAAATTTAACAAACCTCTATTTCTCCTCTCTGCGACTCTGCGACTGTGCGTGAGCAAAATTATTCTTTTTTTGTCGAGTTCTCAAAGCTGCTTTAAGTGCTTTTAACTTATAATCATTCGCATCTTTGCACCAATTTAACCTATAACCGTTAATAACAGTGCAATTTTCTTTTAAGCATTTTTTCCACCCAGAAAGACGACTAATATTGTACCAATTATCTAAAAGTCCCCTATCTTCTTCTTGACGAGTTAATTTAGCGAATTTTTCATATTGAGGATAATCGGGAGTGACTAAAGCATCTATTTGGTGTAATATTGGTGGGTCATCTTCGAGATCATAATCTTGATAAGTAACCTGCAAATCTCGTAAATCAATTGTCATCACTTTTGATAAAATTGGGTGAGGATCAATATCAAAATCAGGGTAAAACAAATAGGA
The DNA here is from genome assembly GCA_900299285.1 of Anabaena sp. 54. GTDB lineage: Bacteria > Cyanobacteriota > Cyanobacteriia > Cyanobacteriales > Nostocaceae > Dolichospermum. The sequence continues at coordinate 2,080 of OMJF01000092.1, forward strand.
TATTTTCGGTGTTTTTAGATGGAATTTAATCACATTTGCGGCTTCTAATCTGCCAATGGTGCGACTAGCACAGCCTTCATAAAGCCTTAATAAGGGGTCTATTGCTTGTAATGCGGAAATATGTATCAAAAGGGAATTAGGAAGTTTTTTACCTACTTTGCTTTCTTGACAACGTTTAATAATTAGTTCTGTATTTCCTAAACTACGTAACATTTCATCAGCGTCTAAACAAGCTTGTTTGTAACTACTATATAAACCAATTATGTCCTCCTTTATAGCTGGTGCTAATTGTCCTAATTTGGGACGACGGCTAAAATTACACAGTGCTAAATAAACCATTAGATCTTGACGGCGTTTGTCAGCGATCGCTTGCCATTCTTCTGAATCAGTTGCCTGTATAATGACATTAAAAGCTCGCCGTAGACTCCCAAATTCCTGAGCAATTTCCGACTCTTGGGGTAATTCACCCTTAGTAGGCAGTCTTCCTCGCTTCGTGATAAAATCCATCAAGGGAGTCAATAATTCTTGATATTCCTGAAACTTTTGCACACAATTACGTATTCTAGGGGTAGTAGTGCAAGACCAAAAACGAGAAGCGCGAAATGACTCCGCCTCAGCGTCATCTCGAAAGACAAAATAAATACCCAAAGCCACTGAGATAGAATCAACTCCTAATACCTGGTCAATGTAAATTTTTAATTCTTCTTGTTCATAATACTTCTGAAATGTGTTACGATTAGTAATTACCCCATCCCCATAAGCAATGACACCGCGTTTCATATCTGATATTAATACTTGGGCGGCGACTAACAGCACCTTTTGAGTCAGTTCCCAAGCTTGAATTAGGGCTTCCCGGCGCTCGCTAGTATTTTCAATGACATTAATCACAAAACCGATATTGACAATATCCGCAGCCATTCGGGGTGTATCAGGGGAATAATACGGGTCCCAGCCAGAACTTATATAACCTTGTTCTGCTATACGAGTCACATCTCCACCATGTCCACAACCGTAATCAAAAAAGGAGGTTTCTGGACTAAATAAGCCAGATTCCACGGCTAAACGCACAGGACGGGATAAATCAGGACGAATAATTGCGGCTTTGTGACGCTCTATTTTCGGAAGTATAGTTGTGGACACAGAACGGCTTTCCCGTTTAATTAAGTGATGTCCCTGAACTTCTACCCCAAAAATTTGTAGCCTTTGTTCCCAGCCCAACTTAGTACCAATTCCTTGGGTATGATTAAGTAGACCTAAAGCCACTTGAGCGCGAGTCAAAGCAGCAAACTCTGCATATAAAGGATATTCTGGAGTAACAAAAGTTTCTTTGCGGTGCAAGATGGGGGGATTTTCCGAATCGCTGTAATCCCGATAACCAACATCTAGAGTTGTTAAATCCACCTGAATACTATAGTGTAAGCACGGATGAGGATCTGTATCAAAATGGGGATAAAATAGATAAGAAATTTTGGGTTTATTGGTACTAAATTTAACTATAGTTGCTGACTGAACTTGAGGTAAAGCCCTACGAACACAACCTTCATATTCTTGCAGCCAAGGGTCAAGAGTATGTAATGCTAAAACATGAATGTAAAAAGCATCAGGTAAAATTTTACCAAAGGGACTATTTTGGCAATATTGAATTATATTACCCAGTTCAAGAGGATAAAACCTGGAGAGGTTTCCCTCAAGGGTATTGGTGATATTGTCAGGTACAAACATGAATTTGTCATCTTGTCAAAATAGAGATAACCTGATTAAAATTACTTTAGTACAAAAAGCTGAAAATGGAAATAAAAAACGTGATCACCTAAACAAAAACCGTGCCAGCCCTCATTTATCTCCGTCCTCTGTGTCCTGTGCGTCCTAGTAGGTTCGTTGTTGTATTGATCAAATATAGCAAAAAGAGCGAATGTTATGGGAGAGGAGTAAAGTTTTGTTAATTCATGTAAATTGACAATTCTTAATTAAGATTAACATATTTGTCTAATTATTAAATTTTTAATAATACTTATATCTAGTTGTAGATTTATGCAGTCACTTAATATGAGAATTGTGTAATCTGAAAACAACTAATTAATGATGAAATAGAGGTCTAATGACTCCCACAATCATGCGTCAGCTTTGGTCTATAATTGAAGCTACCCACACAGTAACACTTTTGCAGCTTGATGATGATAGTTTAGTTCAGTGGTTGGTAAAACAAATCACTAATCAAGCCTTCTTAGATGCTAGTGAGATTGATTTCCTTTGTGATTATATTCAATCTCGGCTGAGTTTGATTCGTGATTTAGCTTATGAGCGTCAACAAACATGATTAAGTATTGATGCTATTTAATTTAATTAATTACTGATGGTAAATAACCTTCTACTAAGCAGTCAGAACCGATAATTCGCCAACTTACCCGTTCCAGAGGTAATGCTTGAGTCATACTGGTTAGGCCTAAATCTCCTACAGGTGTGGGAGCATGATTTCCACCAATAATTTTGGGAGCGATAAATGCCATAATTTTTTGAACCGCGCCTTGAGCGATCGCATTAGCTGCTAGAATACCACCACATTCCCATAGTACGCTGCAAAAACCGCGCTCATATAAATGAGTCATAACTTGTTCTGGAGTGAGTGATCTAAATTCTAGTACCTCCACCCCTTTTTTCCGCAGCATATTTTGAAAAGTCTGTGAGCTACCAATCTCCGTCAACACTAAAGTTGGAGCTTCCCGAGTATCCCACAAGCGAGCTTGTTCTGGTAAATTCAGACTCCGACTCATCACTACTCGCATGGGATTATGAGCATCACAGTTGTGGCTAGTTAAATAAGGATTATCTTTAATCACCGTGTTTCCACCGACAACAACAGCATCACAAGCGGCTCGGAGGCGATGAACTTCCGCACGAGCATCTTGATTTGTTACCCAAGCACTATGACCGGAGGTAGTAGCAATTTTGCCATCTAAAGTCATAGCATATTTCAAAATTCCTAAAGGTCGCTGATAGAGAATACGATGAATAAACCCTTCATTTAATCGCCGACAAGCGGCTTCTTCCACGCCGACGACAACTTCTATACCAGCAGCACGTAACCGGGCTATACCGCCACCAGCGACTAAGGGATTAGGATCAACCATTCCCACCACCACCTTAGACACTCCAGCATTAATTAATGCTTCTGAACAGGGGGGAGTGCGTCCATAGTGGTTACAAGGTTCAAGACTGACATAAATAGTGCTTCCTCGCGCTCCTTCTCCCGCTGCTTTCAGTGCAAAAACTTCTGCATGAGGTTCACCCGCACAGGGATGAAATCCTTCCCCCACAACCTCCCCATTTTGAACAACCACCGCCCCGACTAAGGGATTTGGTGAAGTGCGTCCTAAAGCCATAGCAGCTAGTTCTAGACACCTTAACATCATTGCAGAATCAAAATCATTATCTACCATTTCTTTGACTAGAGGCTGTTCTATAAGAGTATCTTGAGGTAAAGATGTAGATATTGGGGAGATTCCTGGGAAATTATCCATTAGACTTATGAATTACGAATTAATTTGATCTGCCGCCACCAGCGATTAAGAGGATAATAAACTACCGGTGCCCACAAACTGCTAAGAATTGCCGAAGCTAGGGTAACACGGTGGTAATAGCTCCAAATGCTGGCTAAATGACGATTTCCTGCTAAAGACAACTGCACAGCAAAAATAGTATCTGCCACTACAGCCATACCAAATACAATTAAAGCAATAGAAATAAAGTCTTCTTGAATAAACCGCTGTTTTTGGATGAGTGCTGTTAACATCCCTATTATTCCTAAACTCAGAGCATGAGTTGGATCTGGTGATGTCATTGCGTCTTGCAATAGCCCTAAAATAATGCCTGATAGCATACCAGATAATGCTGACCGATTTACACTCCAAGACACTACCCAAATTAGTAGCCAGTTCGGAGCTATACCTAATAACTCCATCCCAGGGAGACGAGTTGGTAACATTAGTAAACATAACATCACTGTCCCTAAGATGATCATCCAATCTATAAATTGATGCCACCAAGGATGCCATTCTACTAATGGCGGAATCAAAAAACGGGATTTTCGGGCTGGTGTTGTTGCTTTTTTGTTCCTGTCTCCAGGAAATCCAGGTATTTTCATCGTTTCGGTGATTGGTGATTATCTTCTGAAGCTGTCCTTCATACCGCCATTATGCAATGCAAGGCTTTTTTATTTAACTATCGTTGCGGATATTGCGTTTAGCGAAAATAAAAGATATTATGCAACTACAAAATATATCACAGATCTCAAATTACAAGCAGCTGAAATATAAAAGTCTCAAACTCCATAACCTAACTTTAACCACAAAATGTTAAATCTAGTAACGTTGAATGATGGAAAAACAACGTGAAAGCACAAGTATTTAGAGGCGTAAATCAATTATCCTACGAAGAAGTCCCAGTTCCCACCCTGGAAGCAAATGAAGTTCTGGTACAGGTGCGGGTTGTCGGTTTGTGTCAGTCAGATATTAAAAAGATTCGCTATCCTTTGTATGAACCACCACGCATATTTGGCCATGAAACGGCTGGAACTATTGCAGCAATTGGTTCTCAGGTGCAAGGTTGGCAAGTGGGACAACGGGTAGCGGTCATGCATCATATCCCATGTATGCGTTGCGCCTATTGCTTAAATGATAATTTCTCTATGTGCGATGTTTATAAAAATATCTCCACTACCGCAGGTTTTAACGCCAGTGGCGGCGGTTTTGCTGAGTATGTGAAAGTTCCAGCCCACATTGTCGAAAATGGTGGCTTAATTCCCATTCCTGATCATATCAGTTTTGAAGAGGCGAGTTTTGTTGAACCTACTAATTGCTGTTTGAAAGCTGTTAAAAAAGCTCAAATTTCACCCGGACAAACTGTACTAGTCACTGGCGCAGGTCCCATTGGTTTAATGTTTATGATGTTGGTTAAGTTCTTTGGCGCTAAAGCGATCGCTACGGACCTCTTACCTTCTAGAATTGAAAAGGCTCTGGAAATAGGCGCAGAAGCAGCTTTTGATGCCCGTGATCCTGATTTACCTGCGAAAGTTCAAGCTTTGACCGGGGGCATGGGTGTTGATGTCACTTTATTAGCAGTTCCTAGCGATAAAGCGTTTTTTCAAGCTTTGGACTGTACTCGCAAAGGTGGAAAAATCCTCTTTTTTGCGGAATTTCCCGATGAATTGACAATTCCTATTAATCCTAATATCCTCTATCGTCGAGAAATAGATTTAATGGGTAGTTATAGCTCATCTTACCGTTTACAAAGTCTATCTGCAGATATTATCTTTAATCGCCGCATTGATGTCAAGGCTTTGATTAGCGATCGCTATCCTTTACAAGGTCTACCACAAGCCGTAGACGCTGCGATCGCCCCGACAGCAGAAACTTATAAAATCTTAATCTATCCGTAAATCTATTTAGGATTTGGGGATTAATCCTGTTAATCCTTAAATC
>OMJF01000093.1 GCA_900299285.1 Anabaena sp. 54
AGGAGAGAGGCTTTGATTTACTCCCCTTCCCTGGTAGGGAAGGGGCTGGGGGTTAGGTCTAATAATTGTGGCTCAAATACATGAAAACTGCTGTAATGGTAATAGTTAGGGTATCTTGCATATTTTATCAGCCAGCTACATAATTAATTGTACAGTATTTATAAGGCGTTGGCATACCTAAGCTGATACCACCTGCCAGAATGTCGAATATAGTCCATTTTGTACAAGTAAATCTGAATGAGAACCTGAAGCAACTATGCCCCCGTTTTCCATTACAAAAATCACATTTGCACGTAAAGCTTGAGTCAAGCGGTGAGTAATCACAATGATTGTGCGTTCTTTCGCAATTTGCTCAATAGTGGTCAGAATTTCTGCTTCTGTGACAGGATCTAAGGCTGATGTAGCTTCATCGAGAATCAAAATTGCCGGATTTCTCACCAATGCCCTAGCTAAAGCGATTCTTTGCCGTTGTCCTCCTGATAATTGTCCGCCGCGATCGCCTACTGGTGTATTATAACCTTGAGGTAAAGATAAGATAAAATCATGAATTTCTGCGGCTTTGGCTGCGGCTTCTACTTGTTGATCAGTGGCTTCTAAATTGCCCATGCGGATATTTTGACGCAGTGAGTCGTTAAATAAAATCACATCCTGAGAAACCAGTCCGATTTGCGATCGCAGAGATTTTACACTTGCATGACGCAAATCAACGCCATCGAATAATATTTTTCCCTGTTGAGGATCATAAAATCGCGTTAATAGATTCACAATTGTACTTTTACCAGCACCACTAGCACCCACAAATACCGCAAAATCACCCTGACAAATTTTTAAAGATAGATTTTCAATTCCTCTGCCATTTTCACCATATTTAAACGATACATTATCAAAATAAATTGACTGTTCAAAAGGCTGTAAATCTACTGCTTCTGGTGCGTCTTGAATTTTAGGAACTTCTTGTAAAATATCCTCAATCCGTTGCATTCCCGCCGCACCATTGACTAAATGGGGTAGTCCCCAGCTAAAGTAATTAATAGTAGAATTTAAGCCGATCAATAACACCTGATTAGCAACCAATGTTCCCACTGAAATCCAATGCCAATAGGTCATGATCGCGCTAATACCCAAAATTATGATCTGTACTAAGATAAAAGTAATTTCAGGAATTCTCTGCACCAAGTAAGATAAAAATTTGGACTTGATATATATTTGCTGTAATTCTTCTAATTGGGCAGTAAAACCGCCTGACATTTTTGTTTCTAACCCAAATATTTTAATTACAGGTTGAGAAAGAATATTTTCTTCTATGACATTAGCAATGTATCCTTCTTTTTCTCTAAGTTCATAACCTACATCAGTTGCAAAACGGATAATTATAGAGGGTGCAAAAGCACAAATAATTAAACCTATAGAACTCAAAATAGCTAATTTCCAATTCAGATAAAATAAATAAATACCTGAAAAAATCATATTACTACTATTGAGAAATATGACAGTCAATCCCTGAATAACGCCGTATTCAACCTTTTCAGCATCTGCTAGAAAACGGTTAACAATATTCCCGGCTGAATTTCTCCCAAAAAAATCCATTGACAAGCTTTGGATATGGGCAAACAAATCCTCACGTAGTTTATTAAGAATGAGAATACTAAAACGAGCATCAAAATAATCAATTAGCAAAATAATAATACTTAATAAAATTGCTCCTACACCAAGAAATAACAAAATCAGAATTAGCAAATCATAATTCTGGGGAATAATTGCCTGATCAATAATGAATTTAAAACTTATACCAATTCCTGCGTTAAATGCCGCCTCAAATATCCGACCAATTATCAGAAATAATGCTATCCATTTGTAATGATAAATATATTTACTGACTGTTTTTATAAAACCAATAATATTCATTTTATTTTGTTAATAAGATTTTTTTCAAATTACCTGATTTCTAGTTAATACTGCTCATTCACATTAATACCTTTGCCATGCTGCATTAACTATGGCACTAATAATTTCTGTATATGTCACACCTGCTAAACGCCCCATAATTGGTAAATCTGAGTAGATATGATCTAATCCTGGTAAGGGGTTAATTTCCAAAAAATGCAATACTCCGTGAGCATCACAACGCAAGTCTACACGAGCAGCATCCCGACAACCAAAAATATGATAAACTGCCAAAGCTAGTTCCTGTGCTGCCATCTCTAGTGGTTCGGAATTTACCAATAATTTATAGGCTACCCTTTCTAAATACTCCTTTTTATTCAAAGTTGTATAGGCATCTGTTTCCGCTTGGTCTGTGAAAATTACTTCCATTACTCCAACTACTTTAGCATTACTACCATTGCCAATAATTCCTACTGTAACTTCTCGACCAGGGAGGAAAGTTTCTACAAGTATCGGCTGTTGAAATTGGCTGTATAATGCTTGGTAAGTTGTAATTACTTCAGACTTTTCTTTAACTAAAGATTGCCCAGTTATGCCTTTAGAACTACCCTCAGCTAAGGGTTTAAAAAAAAGTGGCATAGGTAAGGAAATATTAGCCGCTTCGGCGATATTATTAACCACTATAAAAGGGGCTGTAGGTAAACCGCGATCGCGGACTATGTTTTTAGCCAATGCTTTATCTAGAGTGAGAGCGCAAGTCAAGGGATCAGAAAATGTATAAGGTTGGGCAAATAATTCACATATTGCGGGAACTTGTGCTTCTCGCGATCGCCCTTTTATGCCTTCAGCGATATTAAATATTAAATCCCAGTGATCATCCTGAACTAATCTTCGTGCCAATTCTCTACCATTACCAATACGTTCTACCTCATGACCTAAATCACCAAGGGCATTTTCTAAACCGATAATTGTTTTTTCATCATCAAATTCCATCACTTGAGTAGTGCTGAAACCAGCCTCAAGGTATTCTGCTTTTAGGTCATAACATAGTCCAATAAATAACCCCATAAATCTCCGTGATCACGCCTTCATTCTTAGCTGTAATATCTAACTCAGATGTGTTAATTACTCAATTTTTACTCAAGTTGGAGATATTTCTTCAACAACATCGAACCATATAGGAGATTGATCATTAGGAACAATGATCATTTTAACGTTTCTTGTGGTAATTAATTTGTCAAATTCTTCAGCCTACTCAATTGGATCTATATAAGTGAACGTCTTTCCTTCCCAATTCTGCAATAATCCTTGACCATTCTCGTAAGTAATTAAAGTCTCCGGTTGAATTGGTACTTTACCACCACCACCAGGGGCATCAATTACATAAGTTGGGACAGCATAACCCGTCGTATGACCTCGCAATTTAGAGATTAAATCTAGCCCAGTTTGAATACTGGTACGTAAATGTGTAGTTCCCACCACTGGGTCACACTGATAAAGATAATAGGGGCGTATTCGCAATTTTAGAAGACCATGAAACAAATTTTTTAAAGCTTGTTCTGAATCATTCACCCCTTTGAGCAAAACGGTTTGACAGCCTAAAGGAATACCACCATCAACTAGTAAATCACAGGCTTGGGCTACTTCTGGAGTTAATTCCCGCACATGGCAAAAATGTACAGATAGCCACACCCGATGTTTCCGTAATACTTTTACTTTTGGAAGTGTTCTAACTTGGTTAAGCGATGTCGCATTTGCCACCGCCAATCTTGCCAGTTTTCATCACTGTAAGTCTCCCCCACAACTTCACAGATTTTTTGACGCTGAATACTGGTAACTAAAGACTGATCTAAAACTGGATTATTGATCATGATATAAACTGAGTTTTATTCATTGTCAATTATATATATCCCTGGATAGATTGAAAACACAAATCAAATAAAATATTGTCCAGTTTGGAGAATCAAAATCCGGCATTGCTGAATTGGGGTATGAAATTCCCAAATTGAACTTTTAAAACTCTTACCTTTGCGCCTTTGCGTGAGAATAAAATTCATACCGTTGATCAGCAACGCCGGGTTTTATGATTGTAGTTTATACCTCATGATACTATTTACACCTATTTAGAAACTGCCCAAGAACGTACTTCTCCTAATGTTACTGGAGTGCGATCGCTCACATCAATAGTAAAACGAAAAACTCGTTTCGCACGCAAACCATTTTCCGGATCAAAGAATTTTAACTTCACATCCCAGCATTCGCTACCATAACGACAAAAAGGACTTTTTTCCACTTCTATACTATGTAATTCCATTCCTATTGCAACTGCTTGGGAAAAGGTTTGTACTGCTTGAAAAGCATTAGTCGCGGCGAAATTTAAAGCCCTATCCCTGGCAATTTGTCCTAAATTTCTCATTTCATAGTAAACTCGATTTAAGAAACTGGTCAAAGAGCGTCTCATAGCCACTGCATTAGCTTCTGTATATTCCGTACTAACAGTTTCCATTGCAGATGCAATCAAAGTATTAACTTTCCAACCATACATACCTCTAGGACTATTTATTTTCACCACAGGAATAACCTGACCTGAAAATAATTTCACCGTTTCATCGGTTAAAATAGCGGGAATACTGACTCTTTCGATATAATCTTCGTGACTTTCATCTAAAATTTGACCTGCAAGCATATATTTCATTGTTTCATAAATTTCTGCTGCAAAAGCACCCACAGGTTTAATTGCATAGATGGGAGTCAATTCTAAATTTACAGTCCAAATTAGCGATTTAGCCTCAAACAAATTATCATCTAAATAGTCTACCATTTGCCGAGCATCGTAGGGATTAGCCGGAACTTGATTATTACCTATCCTTATCGGTGACATAAATTGTTTAAAGGTATCTCTACGCGCTTCTGTACCAAAATCATAGCCTAATGTCCCTAAAACATAAACTAGATTTGATTTACTGCTAGGAGTAATATTACTAGGGACAATATTATTAACTGTTTGCTGATTTTCAATAATATTTGCTGGAGTAATATTCTCAGTAACATTAATAGGATTAATCACATTTTCCGCAGAATTAGAGCTTAAATTAGCTGTAATTACAGGATTTTGATTAAATACAATTGTCACCGGATCTTCTATGGTAGGGATAACAGCAGCTTCAATAATATCACTCTCAGAATTAGCATTAATTTCACCATCATATAATGCCTCACCTGTCAAAAGTTCATAAGCACCAGCAATATTAATTTTTCCTAATAAACAGCGTTCTGGTTCTTCTATTTCATTAGGATCGCAAGGTATGGCACTATTAGTTAATGCTGCTCTCACTGCTTCCGCATCAGGAGCTAAACCCTGTTCTAATTGTAAACTCATTAATAAAGCTGCTGTCCCCGTAACAATAGGAGCAGCGCAACTTGTACCTTTTTTGCGGATTGGTTCATCGGTCCCTGGTTGCGCTCCTAATATATTCTCTCCAGGGGCTAAAATACCTTGAGAAGCGTATTTACCGCCAAAATTACTAAATTTAAAGGGTTCTCCTGTATCTTTCATCGCTCCCACTGTCAAAACATTATCTAAAACAGCAGGAATACACCAACATTCCCCTTTATCATTACCACCAGGAGCAACTACTAAGATATTATTATCCTGAGCTTGACGGATAGCTTTTTCAATAAATTCGTGAGCTAAACCGCTTTGAGTAGGATGACAAGCAGCACAATGAATAATATTAACACCCTGTTCAATAGCGGTACTAATAGCACGGGATAAATTTAAGGGATTAATAAAGTCATCATTACCATAAGCAATGGGAATATTAATCACTGTAGCGTTAGGTGCAATTCCTTCTACGGGTGAATCAGGTTGACCGCATATTGTACTGATAATATGGTTAGCATGGAAGCGTAAATGTAAGCTATGACGGATATTTTCATCAGGAATTGCTTCCTTCATCATTTCTTCTTTTTCTTCATCACTTTTCCCGCTACTTTCTATATCTAAAAAAGCTTGTAAATGTTGAGGATCTATCTCAAATTCCTCAGCCCAATAGGGATCAAGACGAGTTAAATTAGCCCCTTGAAAACAAGCACGATCTAAATCAATAGCACCATCAAGTACAGCGATTTTAATACGAGAATCGCCTTTTGTGTGGGAGCGTAATGCAGAAAGTCCGGGAATATCAGTTAAATCAGGCATGGTTTTTTCTTAATTTTAATTTGGGTAAAGTAAAAAAACAATTATTGTCAATTAATCTCGACATCAATACCAGAAATACTACTTGCTAAGATACCAAGAATTTTATTGATATCTTTAAGGTAATATTCCTGTAAATCAATACTTAATGTTTGCTCTTGTAATTTGAGAAATTGCCAAATACTTCCTGTTGTTACAACACCATAAATTTCCTTAATATCTGTCATATTTTCTCTTAACTTTTCTTGACTTTGCTCATTAAAAATCTGAGCGGCGATCATTTCTGCTGCACATTGTCCTAAACCTGCATTAATATTTTCTTTTTTTGCCTCTACTACTGTAATAACGGGTGCTGTAACAGCCAATATTTCAGGTGATTTAGTAATAATAAAATCACAGATTCCGCTTAAACCTTGTGTCTCATCTACTGTAAAATCAACCCCTGAAAATAAATTTATTTGTTCGTGCAGTTGACGGCGTAAATCTACTAAAATTGGGGCAATAATGAGTTCAGAACGAGCTTTTTCGCTATTGCTTCCTATGGCAATGGGCTGATTATAGGTGAGAATATCTAACAGCAAGTTACTAGCGGACAATTCAGGAACATCTGAGAAAATACCGACTTTCTCAACTGTTTTTAACTGGAATTTTTCCTTAACTTTTGTTAAACTGAACTCGCTATAGGACATAGTAATAGAGACTTGAAAGAAAATAATGGCAAAGAAAACAAAGTTATTTTGTAGGGTGGGCAGCTAGGGATAATTTATGATACAAACAATCAATTTTCATAGCTGCCCACCACCAATAGACATCTCTAATAATTCGTAAAAATAGGACTGAAACCCTTATATATCAAGACTAAAATTGAATTTCTGGAGATGTCTAATTATGTAGCAGGTGGGCAGTCTTAAAAATGGTCGGTAATAATTTAAGATTAATCATGGCTGCCCACCCTACGATTACTAAAATTACTAAAAATTAGCAATTTAACACCAAATGCGACCACGACGGAAGGGTTTTTCATTGGGATCTCGTTTATGGTCTTGATACATAGTTTTCCAGCGACCATAATCTTCTAAACCTGTGGCTAGGATATTGGTTGATTTAGGTTTAGTTTCTTGGTTTTGTTGATCGGGTTGTTGTGCTTCTGCCATAATTGCTATTCTCCTGAAATTATATATATTTGGATGTTTTTGAGGTTTGAATGATTTTATTGGCGAATAATGGCTAAAAATGACCAAATGCGGACATTTTTAGGTAAGAATAGTGAGGATAGACAAATTGAGCCGGATCATTATAGTTTGCTCCGTGCATTAATTTCATCCGAATACTCAGTAAATCTTCCCCTTCGCCATGCACAACATCAACGCATTCATGGATTTGGATAAAATGGGGACGTTTGACGGGAGGAGATTGTTTGGGTAGTTTCATGTTTTTAGTTATTTGGTGATTACAATTCAGGTAAATAATCCTGATCTAAAACCTGCTCTTGGGTAAAGGGACAATCCACAGGAAAAGTTTGTTTTGGTAAATTAGTTTCATTTACGGCTGCTCTCACAGCTTTTTGATAGCATTCTGAAAAAATATCACCCAAATAAGGTTTTAAGCTCGGACTATCATTGAATATAAGTTCTAATTGTTCTCTTTGTTCATCAATGGTATTTGTCCAGCTATTAGTACGTTTTTCTGGTTGATATTTCCACTTGAGTAAGTGCATCAATAAAACCTTTAAACGACTGAATACCTCCCTTCTGTTATTACGTCCCATATCGGAGATTTCTTCTATTAAATTATCTAAATCAAGTGCGCTTAAATTTCCCTGTTTTAAGTGATTTATGGTTTGTTCAATCCATAAATTAAAATCGGTTTCATAAAGCCCAGATAATTTAGTCTCCATTTTGATTTTTTCCGATTTAGATTGTGTTAGCTAGTAGCTTGGGTTAAACGATAGTGAAACCCAACATTATGTAATATTAATCTGGTTAATGTTGGGTTGCGCTTCCCTACTCTGTTTAATGTTGGGTTGCGCTTCGCTTAACCCAACCTACTAATAACTGTTTGATGTTGAGTTGCGCTTCCCTACTCTGTTTAATGTTGGGTTGCGCTTCCCTACTCTGGTTAATGTTGTGCGCTTCCCTACTCTGTTTAATGTTGGGTTGCGCTTCGCTTAACCCAACCTACTAATAAGGTGAAGACCAAGAGCGAACTTCGCCTAATGTAACTGGAATTAAATCACTTACATCTATTGTAAACCGGAAAACTTTACGAGCGCGACGGCTATTTTCGGGATCAAAGAATTTTAACTGTACATCCCAACAGTCACTATCCATGCGACAGAAGGGACTCTTAGAAACATTAATACTATCTAATTCCATACCTGCACCGACTGCTGCTGAAAAGGTTTGAGCAGCTTGGAAGGCGTTAGTAGCAGCGAAGTTTAAAGCCCGATCTTGGGAAGTTTGCCCTAAATTCCGTAAATCGTAGTAAATTCGGTTTAAGAAGCTGCTTAAAGTGCGGCGCATTTGTTCTTCTCGCGCTCCTTCTTGTTCTGCTCCTACTGCTTCAATTGCTGCACTAACTAAACTGTTAACGTGCCAACCATACATTCCTCTAGGGCTTTGGGGTTCAATTACGGGTACTACTTGACCTGAGAATAATCTTACTGTACGTCCGGTGATTCGTCCCGGAATACTCACACGCTGGATAAATTCGGGGTTATCTTCTGCTTGTACTTGTCCTGAGAGGAATTGTTGTAAGGTTTCGTAAACTTCTCTGGAAAATGAACCAACGGGTTCAATGGCATAAACTGGAGTTAATTCTAAGTTAAGTGTCCAAATGAGAGATTTAGCTTCAGAGATATTTTCCTCTAAATAATCTACCATTTGCCGAGCATCGTAGGGATTGGCAGGAACTTGTACGCCACTAAATTCAACGGCGGGCATTAATTGTTTAAAACTGTCTCTCCGGGCTTCTGAGCCAAAGTCGTAGCCAAGTACACCAATAGCATAGACAATACCACCAGCAGGTTCAGCCGCTTGGCTAGGGGTGATAGGATGGGGATTAGCAGACATAGATACTCCTTGATTATGGTTGAAATTAATAGAAGTAGGGGTGAGCGGTTGTTCACCCTTACCGGGCGTTTCGCTTTGGGTTTGAATGGGCGCTTTGGCGTTTTCAGGTGTGCCACCACAGCCACATCCTGAAGCCTCTACCATTCCTTGATCTTCGATGGTTTCAGACATGGTTTCTCCTGTTAATTTTTCGATTGCTCCCGCAATATTTAATACTCCGACTAAACATTTACGTTCGCTTTCGGTTTCTGCTAAGTTACAAGCCGTAGCACTGTCAAGTATGGCTTGACGCACGGCTTGGGGATTGGGGGTTTCTCCCCATTGCTCTTGTAAACTAAGTAACAATGCTGCTACTCCGGCCACAATGGGTGTAGCAAAGCTAGTACCGCTTAGTTGCAATGTACCGCCTCCGGGTTTTGCCCCTGAGATATTCTCTCCTGGGGCGAGAATCCCTTGATTTTGGTAGGTTTCCCCCCAATTACTAAAATCAAGGGGTTGTCCCCTAGCATTGGTAGCCCCCACTGCTAAAACAGAGGGGAGGGCGGCGGGTACATTGAGACATTCGCAACCATCGTTTCCGGCGGCGGCTACGATTAAAATATTTCTATCAGCACAGGTTTTGACGGCTCGATCTAGCCAATCTTCCGCTTCTCCGATGTCTGTGAGCGCACCTCCACTAATACTAATAATGTGCGCTCCATTTTCGGCGGCTTGTTCAATGGCTCTTGCTAAATCGAGTTGTGATAGTTTTCTTTTATCATCAGAGAAAACGGGCAGGAGTAAACCTTGACAATTTGGGGCAATTCCGGCGATTTCTGTGTCAGGTTGTCCAAAAATAAGACTAGCGATATGAGTCCCATGGGTGGACATTTGCCCATTATTAGCATTATGTTGTACTAGAGTAGGGAGTCGGGTAAGGTTAGCACCTTGAAAACAGGGATGGTTAATATCTACGACACCATCAAGCAGTGCAATGGTAATATTAGATGAGCCTTTGGTGCGTTTTTGTAAGTCTTTGAGTCCGGGAATTGAGAGAATTTGAGTCATTTTAATAATAATTTCCTAAGCTATTTGTAATATTTTTGGTGAGGGTAAAGGTTTGTTTTCTTGGGTGTAGGCATATACCAAATTTTCGTCATAAAATAGGGTTAAAAATAATTTTCAAAACAATCAATAAATTCCTGAGCAACTTTTATCTGTAACATTGCATCATTCTCTTTAATATCAAAATCAAAATCATAATCACTTCGATTTCTTAAATCTTGAGCATCAATTAAAGCCCGATGAAACGGTCGGAGAATATCGCTGTTTTTAGCAAAATCTCGCCCAAAAGCACTAATTACAGCAGCATGACTCGAAAAACTTAAACCATTACCTAAAATAAAAGCTGAAGCAATATAAAACATAGCATAATAAGCACGAGAAATTGCTAAATCAGCTAAACCATTATTAACTAATAACTCAGCCCCTTGTAAACTTCGCTTTGCTTTTTTTAAGAGTAATATTTGTTCAGGATTCATAATATAATACCCTCTCGTCTAATATTAAGTAAAAAGGGAGTATTTTCTTCCTTAAAACGTTGTGCAGAAATAAAACAGCGAGAAATAACCGTATCATATTCTAGGGATAAATCAGCAATAAACTCACTTGTTTTTTCAATTTCTTCTCGATAATCAAAAGCTTTTTTTAACACCACTAAAACATCAATATCAGAATCCTCTTGAGCATCACCTCTTGCTTGAGAGCCATAAAGAATTAAACTTTCTAAATTTTCCTGATATTGTTCTTTAAACCATTGCTTTACTAGAGGAATAATTGTTGCTAAACTTTGATTTTTCATTTTTAAAAACTCAATTGTATTCTTTGCTCTTTGAGAGCGTTTTTTTGAATGTCAGCAACTATCATTATTTCAAGTGTTAGATTAGGAAAAATATGTCGAGAAAACCCCGTAATTTACAAGCTGGCTATTCCTACCACGTCACCACCCGCTGTAATAATCGTGAGTTTAAACTATCAAAGCGAGAGTGTCGG
>OMJF01000094.1 GCA_900299285.1 Anabaena sp. 54
ATTATACATCAAGTTGGGATTTTTCTTGGCTAACTTATGTCAATGTTTGTTAACACAAGTATAGTTTTGTCTATAAAATTGTCAACTTAGGACAAGCTCTATCATTATAGCACTTCTATTTGATTTTTCAAATATATAGCAGACAGGTATCAAGATATAATGGGACTAATGATTTGAGTCAGTATGACTATATTTTTAGTAACTATTGGGACTAATGATTTGAGTCAGTATGTCATGGACTGTGATCGAAATAATCCCAAAGTAGCAAATTTAGCCGATGCTTTGCAACCTGCGGTATTGAGTTTAAATAACAAAAATATAGTCAGATATAGTCAAACATAATCATTTGTGTTATGATTGGAGAATGAATCTGACTATACCAAATCAATTTAATAGAAAAAGGGCATCCCCAAAGTAACCCTGGGCTTTAGTCAGGTCATTCTACTATATTTCCACATATTGCCAATGTTTGTTTCCTCCTATTTCTCGACACATTAAAATCCCAAACCATTCTAATCTCTCCAGATTTTCCGTAATAGTATTTTTATATTTTCCCCCATTTTTGAATTGAGCAGCAATTTGTTCCACTGTCCAGTCGTTGGTATTGGTGCGGAGTAAGTCGCGGATAGTTGCAAGTTGGTCTTTTGGTTGCTTGGGAAAAGTTTTTTGTTCCGTGGGAATAATCACAGTTTCTTCTGTTTCCATAACTTCGGTTAATACCTGTTGAGTAACTTCCTTTGGTGCTTGATATTCGGGACGCAACCAGCGAATTATTCCGTTACGTTCTTCTTCTGCACGTTCAGCATTGAGCGCGACTAATCTTGATAAAATTATTTCTTCAATTTCGGCTTTTGTTTTATTATCATCTTTTATATCTTGCCATTCATAAGCATCAAAAACAGCGTGATCTAATTGATCATGAATTTGTTTGAGAGTAGAAACTAAGGCTTTATTATTATATGTTTTATCTGCTTCGGTAAATGTTTCTCCTTTGCGGAGTTTTTCTAGGAGGTTATACATTCCGGTAATTGTGATTTCGGGATGTTGTGTTTGGACTCGTTTACGGTGGGAGTCTAATCTTTCTCCTAATTCTCGGATTTTCTGTTTTTGTTCTGGTGTAGGATTTGGAAAAGGGAATTTTCCAAAACAATCAGAATGGTTATAATTAGAATCATTACCAACTCCAAGCCATGCACCTGTTTTTAATGACCATATTATATGAGGTACTGATGAAAGAACACCAAGATAAAAAGCATCATCTAACCCGAAAGCAATTAATTTAGCATCAGGTAAAATGTCATTTTCTACAAACATAAAAACGCGATGCTTTGCGGTACGACAACTAACTATATAGCGCTCTAAACCATTTATTGCATTACGAATTTCTTGGTTAGAACGTCCAAAAAGCCACCATTGTTCACGACGTGCTTTATCTTTCATTTCTAAACGTTTAGGTCGAACAAGTTCATAAATTCTCTGATATATATATGGATATTGCATAACCTGAGATTTATTTAGACCATATAAATCAATAATTCGTAAATTACGAGATTTATCCGTAATATCTCTACCATTACGATATCGTTTAATTAAATGAATTGCTGTCGGTTCTTGTTGAATAAGTTTTAAATATTCTCCTTCATTTAGGTGGAAACCTTCACCCAAAACAATTACACCTTGTCCACTTAATCTAGAATTTGCTGTTAACTTAAATGCTGATACCACATCTACACCAACGCTTAAATCTACATTAATAAATCCTTTGGATATAGCTAAATCAACAATAGTTACACCATCATCACTTTCCACTTCTTTAACTACTTTTCCTAAAACTCCCTCATGTTTTCCAGATTTTACCACAGTCATGGCAATTCTCACTGCTGCACCATCTGTAGTATCTATCCAAGGATGATCAGGAATTGCAAATGTAAGAGATATTGGACTTTTACCTACTAGATATTTAACTAAAACTTTTCTATTAAATGTTTGAGTAATACTATTAGTTGTAATTAAACCAAAACTTTCTAGTTTACCTTCAACAACTAATTTAGCTGAATGATACCACCAATACATGACAAAATCAACTGTATCTGGTATGTCTTGATAAACTTTTCGTTGCGCTTCAACGTAACCATCACCTAATCTATCCCTCATCCTTTTATTACCAATAAAAGGAGGATTAGAAACAATATAATCTGCATTTGGCCATATAGCAGAACGAGGATTCAGATAACGATAAATAGGAACTTGATCACTCGCATCTGGAACATCTTCCCCCGTCACAGAATGCTTGATCATTTTTCCTCCCCAGCGCGTTTTTACCTGACCCGTTTTACTATCAATATCTAACTCCTTCCCATCATAATCTAACACCGCATCCCGAAATTCAATATTATGAAAATCTTGTAAAATCGGTTCTGGTGGTGGTGTAGTTCCATAGCGTTGAAAATGCCATTGTAAATAACCAATCCAAATTACTAACTCTGCAATAGCAGCCGCTCTCGGATTAATTTCAATCCCTAAAAATTGCGACGGGTTAACCTGTTTTCTCCCTGCTAAACGCGGATCAAATTCCTCTAATAAGTTCGTTGTCACCTTACCCAAAACATCCAGCAACCGCGTCTGTACTTCCTGCTCTAATGTCTTTAATAAATCTAATGTTACATACAAAAAGTTACCCGAACCACAAGCAGGGTCAAGAATACGAATTTGTTGTAATTTCTCTAAAAATGCCCTAATCTCATTTTCCGCTTTTTCTATTTGTGTCTTTGTCGGTTTCTGCTGTTTTTCTTTCAGGGTTAAAAACCGATCAACTTCCGATTCAACTAATAACCATTCTTCTCTTAAAGGTTCTATGACAACAGGACGCACTAACCGCTCAACGTATGATCGGGGTGTGTAATGCGCTCCTAAACTTTTCCGTTCTTTACTATCTAAAGCTCGTTCTAATAATGTCCCAAAAATCGCCGGTTCTACCTCTGTCCAATCTTTATTTGCAGCTTCATACAGCACTTCTAACTGTTCTTTGGGTAAATCAAAAGCAGTCGCATCTTTAAAAAAACTACCATTAAATTGGGGAATTTCATCAAAGTTAAATTCTCCCCCAGTATTCATCACTTTCCAAAGTTTTTCAATCTGGGTTTTAAATGTCTTGGGTTCAACTAACCAACGTTCTTTTAATGCTTTAGTAAAAACTTCTCCTTTCAATAATTTCACATCTTCTGCAAACATGGTAAAAATGCAGCGCATGAGAAAATTTGCGACTTCTTTGGGTTCGTGTCCTTGTTGTTCTAACCATTTCGCTAATTTAGCTAAGGTATCCGCAACTTCTCTTGTTACCCGCGCTCGATATTTTTCTGGGTTTAAACTTTGCGGATCATTAAATATAGCAACAAAGCGATTAAATACTTTCTCGTTTAAAAGTTGATCAAGATCAATTTTTTCCCGCGCTCCATAACCACCATAATTACCACTAAAACTCATCCATATTTCAAAATGTGAACCAATATCACAGGTAATTAAAAAGGGAGGTTTACTTGGTAGAAAAGGTGTATAGCTTTGTGCTTGATAAAAGGCTTTTTCCATGGCTATATCATAGGTTTTTGTCCCGCGTTTGGCTGTACCCCGTTTATTTGCGTTTCCCCCTTGTTTGGCTTCTATTAAAAAATGTCCTTCTTTATAGAAGTCTGCAAAGTTTGTGGTAACTCCATCTTTGTTAAAAATTTTGATATCTTTATCAAAACAATAGCGATCGCCTGCTATACTGCCTTTAGGTAATGGACGCTCTACCCCCAAGGCTTCACAAAGTTCTAAAAAGAAACCCTGATAATTTGCTCTCTCGTTCCCCTGTGAACCTTTCCACTTTTGCAGAAATATTTCTACCCGTTGACAATCTTCACTTTTCATGGCAAAATAGAATATTGAATATTAATTATTTATTTTCAGATATTTTCAAACTCCGAATTTACAATATTTACCAAAAAACTCGGCTTTTACACAACTCATAAGTTTTATTTATCTAAATACAATTTTAAATAAGTTTTTTTGAAAAAAATTTTTTATTTTTAGGGTTTGGGTCGCTTTCGGCGTGGTATTATAGTCATATAAATATAATGGAGTGTAAGCAAAATTTTTATCGAGGGACGCATTCCCATTATCAGAATATCACGCCGCGCGGTACAAGTCAACCACCCCGACAAAAAAAAGAAAATATTTTACAAAAATTTAAACTTTGAAATAGTGAGAATCAAAGCTGTATTTTCTTCCTACCTCCGTGTCCTCTGTGGTTAGTTACAACAGTTTTCATGTATTTATACCACACTCTTAATTAATCTACTCCTTCGCGCCTTTGCTCCCTTGGGTCTTAGCGCGAAACTTCGATTAAAATGTAGTTGATTTACCTAAAAATCGCTGTAATCTAAAAAACCCAAATCCCCAAATCCAAAAGTTAAATCCCCGATTTTGTTAATAAATCGAGGATCTAAAAAATATGATACTTTGGATTACTTCTCAGTAATATACTTTAGCAAACCTTCACAGGCATCCATCAGTAAATCAATCACAAAATTAAAACCCTCAACTCCTCCATAATAGGGGTCTGGAACTTCCTTGAGGGTATACTGAGAGCAAAAATCACACATCAGCCTAACTTGAGAATGATATTGCCCAGAAGGATCAAGAGCTAGGATATCATCATAATTACTGCGGTCCATGGCCAAAATCAAATCAAACTCTTGAAAATCGGAGATTTGAAATTGACGCGCTTGGCCTTGGAGTTTAAAACCTAACTTATTCTCTGCTGCGGCGCTCATGCGTCTATCCGGTGCGTTACCAATATGATAACCAGCAGTACCCGCAGAATCGCAAAGAATTGTTTTAGTTAAACCCCTTTGGGAAATCAGATGATTCATAATATTTTCAGCCGACGGTGAGCGACAAATATTACCAAGGCATACAAACAGTAACTTATAAGTCATGTATTTTGATTTTTTGTGTCAGTTGTCAGTTACTTTATACCACTGACCACTGACCACTAGCTATTGACTACAATCCAGGTAACTCCAATCCGCTGGTTAGATCTTCCATCCGTTCCCGCATGGTTTCGGTAGACTTTTTATAAGCATCTTTCATAGCCGCAGCGACTAAATCAGAAAGCACTTCTGCACCTTCTTCTAAAGCAGATTGAGCAATTTCCACTCGTTTGGGTTCTTGGTTACCACTGACAATGACCCTAACCAGTCCACCACCAGATTCTCCGAGAATCTCCATTTCCTCTAATTCTTCTTGAAGACGTTTTGCACCCGCTTGAACTTCCTGCGCTTTTTTAAAAGCTTCGGCTAATTCTTTCATTTTGCCTAAGCCAAAGCCAAATCCCTGTCCTTTTCCTGTCATAACTGGTTATCCGCTGTACGATTACTGACAAATCAAATTCAATTATAGATGGGATGATTCACATCCTTTAGCAAACCGCTGGAAACTCACCTAACATTTTCACCTCTGGTTCTAACCAAATTGACCAGCGTTCTTGCACCTCATTTTGAACATGACGAATGAGAGAGAAAATATCGCTGGCTTTTGCTCCTCCCCGATTGACAATAAAATTAGCATGGAGTTGGGCAACTTGCGCTCCCCCTAGTTGATAGCCTTTGAGTCCAGTTTGTTCAATTAACCAACCCGCAGTATAGGGTTGAGGATTTCTAAACACACTACCACAACTGGGGTAGCTGTATGGTTGGGTACTGAGTCGGTGTTTTTTATGATCCTTGGTTCTATCTGTCACTACCACAGGATCTGCCCCTGGTTGCAGTTGCAAGGTCGCTTGAGTCACAATCCATTTCCCACCTTGTAGCCGTGAACTTCGGTATGTATAGCCTAATTCCTCCGGGGTAAGAGTCGTCAATGTTCCATCTGGGGAAAGAACTTCAGCACTAACTAACATATCCGCAATACAGTTATTGTGCGCCCCAGCATTCATCACCACCGCACCCCCTACTGTTCCAGGAATACCCACAGCCCATTCTAATCCTTCCCAACCCAAGCCGGCTGCGTCCCATGCTAAAGCAGGAATGGGTTCTCCTGCGGATACGGTTAATTGACCTGTATTTGGGTTAAAATATTTAGAACGGAGATGACGAGTGGCAATGACTAATCCAGGTATGCCGCGATCGCTCACTAACAAATTAGAACCAGCACCTAAGATTGTTATCCCTAAATAATTCTCTTTTGCAAACTCAATACTCGCTTTTAAAGCTTCTAAATTCTGAGGAGAAACATAGTATTCAGCCTCTCCCCCAACTCGATAAGAAGTAAACCCTGACAAGGAAGTATGAGTCTTGAGAGAACAATCAGTTCCGGGTAAGTAAATTGATTTACCATTATCCCCATGATCTTTAATTTGTCTTTGCGGGGTCAAATCAGAAAAATTACAGATTTTGC
>OMJF01000095.1 GCA_900299285.1 Anabaena sp. 54
AAGAAAATCCAACATTTTCAGGATTCAGGAAACCCAACATTTTCAGGATTCAAGAAACCCACCATTTCCAGGATTCAGGAAATCCAACATTTTCAAGATGAAGAAAATTCAACATTTTCAAGATTAAGAAAATCCAACATTTTCAGGATTTTGTTGGGTTTCCTTACGTCAACCCAACCTACGATTTTACGATTTTTCAATAAATTAATGTTACAAAAAAGAGGAATTTCCATGACTCAAAAACAATTCTTTTCCCAAGATAGCGATGTTGATCAAACCTTATTCGCTGATGTATTAGTAATTGGTGGTGGCCCTGCTGGAACTTGGTCTGCTTGGAGTGCGGCTAATGCTGGTGCAAAAGTGATATTAGTAGATAAAGGCTATTGTGGTACAAGTGGCTGTGCTGCTGCATCGGGTAACGGTGTGTGGTATGTTCCACCAGAACCCGACAGTCGAGAAGCAGCAATGGCTTCTAGGGAAGCATTAGGAGGTTTTTTATCTAGCCGTGATTGGATGCAACGAGTCCTAGATCAAACTTATGCGAACGTCAACCAACTAGCTGACTGGGGTTATCCCTTTCCTACGGATGAAGATGGTAGACCCTATCGGCGCAGTCTTCAAGGTCCAGAATATATGCGTTTAATGCGGCAACAAGTAAAACGGGCAGGAGTAAAAATTTTAGATCACAGTCCGGCTTTGCAGTTGTTGGTAGATGCAGAAGGCGCTGTAGCTGGGGCGACGGGAGTTAACCGTCAGACTGATGAAAAGTGGGTTGTGCGTGCAGGTGCAGTCATCATTGCTACTGGAGGCTGCGCTTTCTTGAGTAAAGCCCTGGGTTGCAATGTGCTAACAGGGGATGGATACCTGATGGCAGCCGAAGCGGGTGCAGATATGTCAGGAATGGAGTTTTCCAACGCCTATGGTATCGCACCAGCTTTTTCTTCTGTAACCAAAACCTTATTCTATAATTGGGCGACATTCACCTACGAAGATGGGACACCTATCCCCGGCGCTGGTTCGCAAAAAGGCCGTTCCGTCATTGCCGAAACTTTGCTAACTCAGCCAGTTTACGCCATCATTGACAAAGCCTCAGAAGAAATGCGGGTGACAATGCGTTTATCTCAACCCAATTTCTTCCTACCTTTTGATCGTGCAGGTATTGATCCCTTTACTCAACGTTTCCCTGTGACTCTACGTTTAGAGGGAACAGTTCGGGGTACAGGTGGGATTAGAATTACTGATTATACTTGTGCTAGTTCTGTACGTGGGCTTTACGCCGCCGGTGATGCAGCTACCAGAGAATTAATTTGTGGTGGTTTTACTGGTGGTGGTAGTCATAACGCAGCTTGGGCCTTATCTTCAGGCTACTGGGCGGGACAGTCTGCGGCTACATACTCCCGTGATTTAGGTGTACAAGCCAACCAAAAACCAGTTCAAGCTGTAGGTAATGCAGGATTTATTTCTGGTAGTCAGAAACAAATTCACAGTGAAGAGATTATCAAAGCTACTCAAGCGGAAGTTTTTCCATATAATCATAATTATTTCCGTAATGAACAAACTTTAACGGAATCATTGCAAAGATTACATTCTTTGTGGAGTGAAATTCGCAATAGTCAAGCCGCAGATAATAGCAATATTCTCCGCACCAGGGAAGCTGCGGGAATGGTAGCAACCGCCAGATGGATGTATAGCAGTGCATTGGAACGGAAAGAAACTCGCGGAATGCACAAACATTTAGATTATCCACAACAGGATGCTAACCAACAACATCATTTAATTAGTGGTGGTTTGGATCAGGTGTGGGTAAAAGCTGTACCTATCCAAGAAACAAAAACGAAAGAACTGGTAACTGTTTAATTGTAGGTTGGGTTGACGCAAGGAAACCCAACATGATCAAAACTTTTGTTGGGTTGCGCGATTCCTACGGAGCGCTTCGCTATCGCTTAACCCAACCTACATCAATATTAATTTTGGATAAATTTTGGTTTTTTATTATGATTGAATTAGTTAGTGAATCCCGTTGCATTCAATGTAATCTTTGTGTTAAAGTTTGCCCAACAAATGTTTTTGATAAAGTCCCAGATGCACCGCCAAAAATTGCTAGACAAAGTGATTGTCAAACTTGTTTTATGTGTGAATTATACTGTCCAGTTGATGCGCTGTATGTTGCACCAGAAGTAGAACCATTAACAGGAATTAACGAACAATTATTAGCAGAAGCTAAACTTTTAGGCAGCTATCGTAAAAATATCGGTTGGGGAAAATCTGTGACAAATACAGCTAAAGAAGACTCAACATATAAATTATTGCAGAAGATGAAATAGAAAATCAAAAATAATCAATTATGAAGCTGATTTTACCAGTAGAAATTGCCCATGAAATTGAGCCGCATTTACCTGAAAATACTACTGTAGTGCGTGTAGATAGTGAGGGTAATATAGATGCTGATGCCACAGATGCAGAAGTTTATTTTAGTTGGTTTTATCTCAAACCTACTACTTTACATAGGGTATTAGATGCTGCTCCTTTATTACGTTGGCATCATGCCCCAAATGCAGGTGTAAATCATATTTTGACACCAAAATATTTAGAAAGGGATTTAATTTTAACTAATGGTGCAGGGGTTCATGGTATTCCTATTGCTGAATTTGTGATTACTTATCTATTGGCTTATTCTAAACAATTACCAAGTTTATATCAGCTACAAAATGAGCATAATTGGCAAAGAGGTTTACCAATTCAAGAATTATTTGAGAAAACTTTATTAATTATCGGTGCTGGTGGAATTGGTCAAGAAATTGCAGTCCGGGCTAAAGCTTTTGGAATGCGTATTTTTGGCAGTTCTCGTCATCCAAAACCGTTACCAAATTTTGATAAAGTGGTTGGTGTAAATGAGTGGAAAAAACTACTTCCACAATCAGAATTTGTAGTAATTGCCACACCTTTAACCCCGGAAACTAAGGGAATGATTGATGTGGAAACCCTGCGTTTATTCCGCCCAGATTCCTATTTAATTAATATTGCGCGGGGAGCAATTGTTGATGAATCAGCACTGACTAACGCTTTACGAGAAAATTGGATTGCTGGAGCAGCTTTAGATACAGTATTTACAGAACCATTACCAGCAGAAAGTCCTTTATGGACATTACCAAATGTGTTTATTACACCCCATTGTTCTGGTAATTCTCCTAGAGTTAAAGAGAGAACACTTGCCCTATTTCTTGATAATCTCACTCGCTATCGTCAGGGAAAGTCCTTACGCAATGTGGTAGATAAAAATGCTGGTTATTGAGTAATAATAGGCATAAAATAAGTAAAGATAGCCGTAAGTTGTCCTTTACATTTTTAACGTAGATTAGGCAAATTATGCAGTACAATTTATTATTTAGTCGGTTGGGTGAAATAGCTACACTCTTTTTTAAACTGGGTGTGATTGGGTTTGGTGGACCAGTTGCCCATATTGCTATGATTGAAGATGAAGTAGTCAAGCGTCGTCGCTGGTTGACACAAGACCATTTTCTCGATTTACTAGGCGCTACTAATTTGATTCCTGGTCCCAATTCCACTGAAATGGCAATTCATCTGGGATATATTTATGCAGGATGGGCAGGGTTAATTGTCTCAGGTGTTTGTTTTATATTACCTGCGGTTTTAATAACAGGCATATTTGCCTGGATTTATATTAATTATGGTAGTTTACCTCAAATTGCACCTTTACTTTATGGGATCAAACCTGCTGTTTTAGCGGTTATTGTCAATGCCCTTTGGGGTTTAGCAAAAAAAGCGATCAAAAACCGTCAATTACTTATTATTTCTATAGTTCTGGGATTACTAGTATTAATTTGGCAAGTGAATGAAGTAATTGCCCTATTGTTTGGGGGATTACTAGGTATGATTTGGTTACATCCTAGAAATCAAGACAAACCACCAGGAAATAAACCTAACTTATTAATTGCTGTCTTAACTACAGGCGCAACTTTACAGACAACATCTACAATTAGTGCTGTGGCGGGTACATCTATTCCTTTATGGCAATTAGGTTGGTTTTTTCTGAAAGTTGGTAGTGTTTTGTTTGGTGGTGGCTATGTGCTAATTGCATTTTTACAAGGGGGATTAGTGCAAGAATATGGCTGGTTAACACAGCAGCAGTTACTAGATGCGATCGCTATTGGTCAATTTACCCTACACAATAATCACGGCGTTCTATGCTGACTAAGAAAGTAATCCCATTTCTTCATATATTGGGTTGACAACTTTTCTGATATTTGATATTTGTCTAGCAAAAAAATAAGTTCCTAAAATACAACAAATACCGCCAAATAATAAAGCATTATCAACACCAATATAATGGGCTAATCCCCCGAAAAATAAATTACCAAGAGGTAATATTCCTAAAAAAGTAGTCATAAATATACTGGTTATTCGTCCTCTTTTATCTTCTTCCACTAAAATTACTTGCATAAAATTACTAATTGAAGCTAAAGTTAGTGTGTTAGTTAATCCCACAATAAAGATCAATACTAAACAAATTTCTAGCTGAGTTGATCGAGAAAATAACATTAATGATACTCCCAGCACTAGAGTAGAAATTACCATAACTTTTTCTAGTCCTATTGCTTGTTTACGTCTCATTAGATAAATACCAGAAAAGATAGAACCAAAACCTGTAGAAGTCATCAGAAAACCCATTGTTTCTGCATTTCCTTTCAGCACTTCTCTGGCAAATATTGGTATAAGATTTACATGGGTCATTGCCATAAAGCAAACTATAATTTGCAAGATTAAAATAGATTTAATAGGCAAGAAATTATAGACAAAAATAAATCCTTCTTTTAAGTTATGCCATATTTTTGGCGGTTTTGAGATAGATCCAATATTGATATTTGTTTTTATCCGCATAGTGAATATAGCTAATATAAAAGGCAAATAGCTAATAGCATCTACTAAAAAACATAAACCTGCTCCATTTCTAGCAATTATCAAACCTCCAATCATGGGACTAACAAATTTAGCTGTATTCATTAAGAATGAATGCACAGCCATGGCACTATAAGTATCACTTCTACTTTCTAGTAATCTGGGAATAGTTACTTGACGTGCTGGTAAATCAAAAGCTTTTACTGTGCCTTGAAGAATACCAATAATAATAATATCTAGAAAATTTATCTGATTACTAAAAGTTAAAAATGTTAGTAGTGAAGATAAGAAAATAGATATTATTTGAGTAGTTAATAGAACATATCTTAAATTCCATCTATCTAATAATACTCCCACCAATGGTGTAATTACTAAACCTATAGCTTGATTGCTAAAGCCGGCTATACCAACTAACATAGCTGAATTTGTTAATTGATAAACCAACCATACTAAGGTAATTTGTGTCATCCAAGAGCCGAAAAAAGACACGCTTTCCCCAATCAAAAAAACAGATAAATTTCGTGATATAATTGCAGGTGAAATTCTCAAAAAAGCAAATGTTTTGTTGCTTTTATTTAATGATTTTCCATTTTCTTCTAACATTAATATTACCTATTATTCGGTATTATTGTGAATAACTGTGAGCATTATCTATCTTGCAAAGTTGGACGAATTAATATCTCATTCACATTTACGTGCTGTGGTTGGGTGACAGCATAAACTATTGCTGCTGCTATATCTTCACTTTGTAATGGTGTAATTGCTTTGCGTCTGGCTTCAATTTCTTGTTTAGCTATTACATCAGTAATATGCTGATCAATTTCTGTTTCTACTAAGCCAGGTTCGATGATAGTAACACGAATATTGTCTTGATATACTTCCTGCCTTAATGCTTCCGAAAAGGCATTGACACCCCATTTAGTCACATTATAACCAGCCATTCCCGCACGAGCAATACGGCCTGCTACAGATGAAATATTAACAATATGTCCTGATTTTTGCGCTTTGAATATAGGTAATACTGTATGAGTTGTGTACATTAACGCTAAAACATTTATGTCAATCATTTTTCGCCAATTTGACGGATCTGCATTTTCAATTCTGCCTGGAAATGATATACCCGCATTGTTTACCAAAATATCTACGCGCCCAAATACTGCATTAGCTTTTTGGATCAAATTTTGAACCTGTACTTCATCGGTAATATCTGCAACAACAGGTAATGCTTCTCCACCATTTTCAGTAATGTGTTTTGCTAATGCTTCTAAACGCTCTCCCCTTCTAGCTGCAATTACTACTTTTGCTGCTTCTGCTGCTAATGAAATAGCTGTAGCTTTACCAATTCCTGAAGAAGCTCCAGTAATAATAGCCACTTTACCATCTAATTTACCTGCCATAGTAAACACCCATTGATTAACAAATACGGTAACTTGATAGAAATTATGTAGATTTAAAATCAAGCATCTCATAGATCACTAGAAAAAGCAAGAAAAGTATTCTCTAAAGCCGCAGCAATATTTATAAATATCTGACTTGTGGCTAAACTAGAATCAGCAAGGGTAAGGGGTTGACCAGTATCACCACCCTTACAAATCCGCGGATCGAGGGGAATTTTGCCTAAAAGCGGTGCTTGGAGTTGATTAGACAATTTTTCACCGCCACCACTACCAAAAATCGGAGTTTTTTCCCCATTTACGCCGATAAAATAGCTCATATTCTCGATAATACCCAGAACAGGAACACCCACTTGACGGAACATATAGATACTGCGACGCACATCAGAAATCGCCACTTCTTGAGGTGTTGTTACCAATATCACTCCACAAATCGGGCTTTCTTGTACAATCGTAATTTGAGCATCACCAGTACCGGGAGGTAAGTCTATTAATAGATAGTCTAGTTCTCCCCAATCAACCTCATGTATAAATTGAGTAATGATTTTATGTAATACAGGTCCACGCCATGCTAAAGGATGATCCGGTTCTGCTAACAATCCTACAGACATGACTTTGATACCATGAGCTTCTAAGGGTAAAAATTTTTGACCATTAGCAGTATCAATAACTGTAACTTCCGATTGTCCTAACCCTAACATTTGAGGAACATTAGGACCATAAACATCAGCATCTAATAACCCAACTTTTGCTCCTTTTAACCTCAAAGCTACGGCTAAATTAACTGCGGTTGTGGATTTACCCACACCCCCTTTACCGCTAGATATGGCTAATGTCGTTTTCACTCCTGGAATTGTACAAACTTGAATGTAAATTTTTTTACACCAAGCTAATGATGACAATAACGCTTTAATTTCTGTTTCTAAGTGCTGCTGACAAGAACCTATATACAAGCGCAGATAAACATAGTTATCAACTATCCGCAGATTTCGCACCATTCCCAAACTAACGATATCGTTTTTTAGGGTAGGTTCAATTACTTGTTTGAGAAGTTGGATAACTTCTGCTTGTAGGAGGTTGAGAGGATCTATTTCCACTTCTTCGCGCACAACACTTTTTTTCAAATCTAATTTTTCTGACATTCTACAGCAAATAAAAGTATAAAATTACACGCAAGTTTAATATTTTTCCATAGACCCCTTGCATTCAAATTACTTTTGTGTGATGATTTGAGAATAAAACTACGATAATCTGATTGATATACTGTAGTTTTATCATAAATTGAGCCAAAGATAGCTTTCAGGCTAGAAATCTGGAGCTATAAAAACGAAGTTCGACTACCCGGATTCGTTGAACCCATACAGATGGGTTTGGCCTATGTATCGGTAATTTGCGATCGCCATTTGTTTTGAGATTTTCTTTACTGTAATTAAGTTGGGACTATGTTTCTTAAAAAATCGAACATTCACACTTTTTCTTTACTACTTACGGTTGGATTAGGTTCAGCATTAGCTGTTTCTGTTTTTTCTCCTACCTTTGGCAATAATGGCGGGACAATTGAGAAAGCCAATGCAAATACAATAGCTCAAAATAATAATAGCAAGACAGTAATTCGTATTGGTTATCAAAAAGCAGCAACTACCCTCTATGCACTCAAAGCAAAAGGCGAATTAGAAAAAACTTTAAAAGCTTCTGGTGCTTCTGTTACTTGGACTGAATTTCCTGCAGGACCGCCAATGTTAGAAGCTTTAAATGCTGGTAGTATTGATTTTGGCTACACAGGAGAAGCACCTCCTGTATTTGCTCAAGCGGCTGGAGTTCCTCTAGTTTATGTTGCTTATGATCCTTATGGTACTAAATCGGAAGCAATTCTTGTTCATAAGGATTCACCAATTAAAAAAGTCGCTGATCTCAAAGGTAAAAAAGTTGCTTTTGCAAAAGGATCAAATACTAACTATTTGGTAGTCAAGGCACTGCAAAAAGCCGGATTAAAATACACTGACATCAAGCCAACTTTCCTTACACCTGCTGATGGACGTGCTGCTTTTGAAGGAAAAAATGTTGATGCTTGGGCGGTTTGGGATCCCTATTTAGCTGCTGCTCAAAAAGCTACAGGCGCACGTATTCTTACAGATGCCACTGGTCTAGCTCCCAATAGAGGTTATTATTTAGCTGCTAAATCCTTTGCCCAGAAGAATCCAACAGGCTTAAAAACTATTTTAGCTGAGGTAACTAAAGTTAGCAATTGGGCAAAGGGTAATCCTCAAAAGGTGGCAAAGTTACTTTCTCCTGTATTGGGGATAGATGCGGATGTGTTAGAAGTAGCAGAAAAAAGACGCTCCTATGGCGTTTTACCATTAACAAATGATGTAATTGCCAAACAACAAGAAGTTGCTGATACTTTCTATAAAATCAACTTGATTCCTAAACAAATCAAGGTTAAGGAAATAGTTTGGCAAGGTAAGAAATAATTTGGTCATTGGTAATTGGTGATTGGTGATTGGTGATTGGTGATTGATGATTGGTAATAAGAAAGTTACTAATTATCAATTATTTCTGAAAATCTTTCTTGGATTTCTCCAAGTGAGAAAAAATTTTAAATTATTGAAAGAGTGGTATATGGTAACAAACATCAATACACAGTCGCTAAAAACGGATGTTTTAGTAATTGGTGGTGGGACTGCGGGGACAATGGCAGGGATTAAAGCTAAACAGGTTAATCCTAATGTTGAGGTATTAATTTTAGAGAAAGCGAATATTCGTCGTAGTGGGGCGATCGCCATGGGAATGGATGGAGTAAATACAGCCGTTATTCCTGGCAATTCCACCCCAGAACAATATACCCGCGAAGTCACAATTGCTAACGATGGTATTCTGCACCAAAAAGCCGTTTATCAAACAGGTAAATTAGGTTTTGAAACCATTCAAGAATTAGAAAGTTGGGGCGTTAAATTTCAAAAAGATCCCCAAGGAAATTACGACGTTAAACAAGTACATCGGGTAGGTAAATATGTCTTACCCATGCCAGAAGGTAAAGATTTAAAAACTATTCTTACCCGCCAAGTCAAACGCCATAAAGTGAAAGTTACAAACCGCGTTATGGCAACTAGAATATTAGTAAAAAATGATAGAGCTATTGGTGCAGTTGGGTTTGATGTCCGGGGTGGTGATTTTGTAGTTATTCAAGCTAAAGCCGTTATTCTTTGTACAGGTGCTTGTGGAAGATTAGGATTACCTGCATCTGGTTATCTTTATGGAACTTATGAAAATCCTACAAATGCCGGAGATGGTTATTCAATGGCTTATCATGCAGGTGCAGAATTAAGCAATATTGAATGTTTCCAAATCAACCCATTAATTAAAGATTATAATGGTCCAGCCTGTGCCTATGTTGCCGGTCCTTATGGAGCATATACCGCCAATGCTGAAGGAAACCGCTTCATTAATTGCGATTATTGGAGTGGACAAATGATGTTAGAAATTTGGAAAGAATTAAACTCTGGCAAGGGACCCATTCAAATGAAAATGACTCATTTAGATGAAGATACAATTTCTGAAATTGAGTCTGTTTTATGGGCAAATGAAAGACCGAGTAGAGAGCGTTTTCATGAAGGTAGAGGTGAAAATTACCGTACTCATGGCGTAGAAATGAATATCTCAGAAATAGGATTGTGTAGTGGACATAGTGCTTCTGGTGTGTGGGTAAATGAAAAAGCAGAAACTACAGTACCCGGACTTTATGCAGCCGGAGATATGGCCAGTGTTCCTCATAATTACATGATTGGTGCATTTGTCTATGGTCGTTTAGCAGGAGAAAATGCCATTGATTATATTGAAAATTTAGAACATATAGAACCTGATACTGATTTTTTAGAAGCTGAAAAAGCTAGAATTTATGCACCATTAAATCAACCTAATGGTATTCCCCATACTCAAGTTGAATATAAATTACGCCGACTGGTGAATGATTATTTACAGCCACCAAAATCTGGTAATAAAATGGAAATTGGACTAAATAATTTTGTGCGTTATCATGAAATTTTAGCCCAAATGGGAGCGCGTGATCCTCATGAATTAATGCGATGTATGGAAGTACATTTTATTCGCGATTGTGCAGAAATGGCAGCACGAGCATCTTTATATCGTCGAGAAAGTCGTTGGGGTTTATATCATTATCGGTTGGATTTTCCCAATCAGAATAATGAGGAGTGGTTTTGTCATGTGAATTTGAAAAAAAATGAAGCAAAGGAAATGATTTTATTCAAACGTCCAGTTGAACCTTATGTTGTGGAGGTTGATTTACAGCAAGAAGTTTATAATGTTGCTGTTAGATGATGAAAATACAGCATTTTCCGGTGTAATGAGTACAATTTGGGCGGGCAAGATGCCCACCCCACAAGAGTTTCATGATTATGATTTGTACCTCATAAAAACTAAATCTGCTGTAATTAGAAAAAGTAGGTTGGGTTAAGCGACAGCGCAACCCAACAAAAAGATTAGTAATGTTAGGTTTCCTTTAAGGTAATTTAAAGATGATTCAAGAAATAAAACGCCGTGAATTTATCGCTACTGCTACTTTAACAACTGGTTTTGCTGTAGCAGTAGAACCTGTTTTTGGTAAAGTAATTACTACAGATGGTCAGGGATTAATTGCTGGAGCAGTGAAAATTCCTGTTAAAGATGGGGAAATTCCCGCTTATAGAGCGCAACCAGAAAAGGGTGAAGATTTCCCAATTGTTTTGGTAATTCAGGAAATATTTGGAGTACATGAACACATTCAAGATGTTGTTAGACGCTTTGCCAAATTAGGATATCTAGCGATCGCTCCTGAACTATTCATCCGTCAAGGTGATGTGTCAAAATTAAGCAACATTGACGAAATTCGCGCCATTGTTGCCACAGTTCCCGACTCTCAAGTGCTATCAGATTTAGATGCTACCGTTGATTGGGCAGTGAAATCAGCGAACGGTAACGCTGATAAATTAGCAATTACGGGTTTTTGCTGGGGTGGGCGAATTACCTGGTTATATTCTGCATATAATCCTAATGTGAAAGCAGGTGTAGCATGGTACGGGCGATTAGTAAATAATGTTACCGAACTACAGCCTAAACACCCTGTTGATATTGCTGCTGAACTCACAGTTCCCGTACTGGGACTTTATGGAGGTCAAGATGCAGGTATTCCTGTGGAAACAGTGGAACAAATACGGGAAAAACTCAAATCTAGCAGCAGTAAATCCGAGATTATTGTTTATCCTGATGCACCACACGCCTTTTTTGCTGATTATCGCCCTTCCTACCGCGAAAATGAAGCGAAAGATGGTTGGCAAAAACTCCAAGCATGGTTTAGACAGTATGGAGTGTGAGTTTTTAAATTGTAGTGTCGTAGCCAGCTTAAACTAGTGCAAAAATATAGTTTTTGTGGTACAGGCATCTTGCCTGTACGGACGGGCTAGAAGCCCATCCCACAAGAGAGTTTTAATGCAACATTTTAGCCTTGCCACGCCACCACGTAATATTTACTTTATTTCTTGAAGTCAAACCACTTAATTACCCATGTCAGAAAATTATCGTTTTGAAACCCTACAAGTTCATGCTGGACAAGAACCCGCACCTGGTACTAATGCCCGCGCTGTGCCAATATATCAAACCACTTCCTACGTTTTTGATGATGCTGAACATGGAGCGCGGTTATTTGCTCTCCAGGAGTTCGGTAACATCTATACCCGGATCATGAATCCGACAACGGATGTATTTGAAAAAAGAATTGCAGCATTAGAAGGGGGTGTGGCAGCTTTAGCCACTTCTAGCGGTCAAGCAGCGCAATTCTTGGCAATAAGTACGATCGCTCAAGCAGGAGATAATATTGTTTCTACCAGTTTCCTCTATGGGGGAACTTATAACCAGTTCAAAGTTTCTCTACCACGATTGGGAATAAACGTTAAATTTGTGCAAGGAGATGATCCAGAAAATTTCCGTCAAGCGATTGATGAAAACACCAAAGCTTTGTATGTTGAAACTATTGGTAATCCCCAATTTAATATCCCAGATTTTGCTGCTTTAGCCCACATTGCCCACGAAAATGGTATTCCTTTAATAGTAGATAATACCTTTGGTGCAGGTGGATATTTAGCAAGACCAATTGAACATGGTGCAGATATTGTTGTTGAATCTGCCACTAAGTGGATTGGTGGACATGGTACATCAATAGGTGGTGTGATAGTTGATTCTGGTAAATTTGATTGGGGTAACGGCAAATTTCCCCTGTTTACCGAACCTTCTCCTGGTTATCATGGATTGAATTTTCAAGAAGTATTTGGGAAAGGTAGTCAATTTGGTAATATTGCTTTTATTATTCGCGCCAGAGTCGAAGGATTACGAGATTTAGGAGCAGCATTAAGTCCATTTAACGCTTTTCTATTACTACAAGGATTAGAAACCCTTTCCCTCCGTGTAGATCGTCATGTTAACAATGCTTTAGAATTAGCTAAATGGTTAGAACAACAAGAACAAGTAGCATGGGTTAATTATCCAGGACTTCCCAATCATCCATATCATGAACGAGCTAAAAAATATCTTCGACATGGTTTTGGCGGAGTTCTTAATTTTGGCATCAAAGGTGGATTAGAAGCAGGTAAAACTTTTATTAGTAATGTGAAATTGGCCAGTCATTTGGCAAATGTTGGTGATGCGAAAACCTTAGTAATTCATCCTGCTTCTACAACTCATCAACAACTAAGTGATAGTGAACAAATTTCGGCTGGTGTAACGCCAGATTTAGTACGGGTATCTGTAGGAATTGAACATATTGATGATATTAAGGAGGATTTTGAACAAGCATTTAAGAAAATTTCTGGCTAATATACCAAAAGATCCCTGACTTCTTTAAGAGTTTGAAAAGCGATTAGAAATCGCGGCTACACAGGCAAAACCCACCTTCGTGGGTTAAAAATCTTGGTTTTTCATTAGTCCACGTTCGCGTAGCGTTCCGAAGGAATAGGTGGACTTCGTTTGTGTAGCTGCGAATTACATTCGCCGAATACTTTATAAATTATCTCTTATGAAATACCTAGACTTCATTTCACCACAAACCCAGTTTTATCAACTTTCAAAACCATTTCCATTAGAATCTGGTGAAGTATTAATTAATGTTCAGGTTGCTTATCGTACCTGGGGAAAATTAAACATAAACCGTGATAATGGAGTCTTAATTTGTCACGGGCTTAGTGGTTCTGCTGACGCTGACGATTGGTGGGTAGATTTGTTTGGTGCGGGTAAATCCTTCGATCCTGATCAGGATTTTATCGTGTGCAGCAACATTTTAGGAAGTTGTTACGGGACAACTGGAGCAACTTCTATAAACCCAAATACAGGAAAGGTTTATGGTGTATCTTTTCCAAGAATTACTATTAGGGATATGGTTCACCTCCAAGCTGCACTTTTAGAATATTTGGCAGTTAAATCTGTGGGATTGGTAATTGGTGGTTCACTGGGTGGAATGCAAGTTTTAGAATGGGCATTATTATATCCAGAAAAGGTGAGAGCGATCGCACCAATTGCCTCACCTGGAAGACATTCAGCATGGTCTATTGGTTTAAGTGAAGCACAAAGACAGGCAATTTATACAGATCCAAATTGGCAATGGGGAAACTATAAAAGTGATGCACCACCGAACCAAGGACTAGCTGTGGCAAGAATGATGGCAATGATTACCTATCGTTATTGGGAAAGTTTTTCCAATCGTTTTGGTAGACAGCAAAATGAATCTAATCAATTTGCCATATCTAGTTATTTACAATATCAAGGTCAAAAACTAATAGAACGTTTTGATGCTAATACTTATATTACATTAACTCATGCAATGGATAGTCATGATGTTAGTTGGAATAGAAAAGATTATCAATCTGTATTGCAAAGTATCAAACAACCAACGTTAGTTGTGTCCATTGATTCTGATGTTCTTTATCCTCCAATAGAACAGCAAGAATTAGTAGATTTAATTCCTCATGCTCAACTAGGGTTACTTAAATCAACTCACGGACATGATGCTTTTTTAATTGATATGGAAGCATTGAATGAAATGGTGGTTTCTTTTAGGGAAGAATTGGAATTTTCTGTTTAATTTTTAATGAAATTAGGGAGTTACAAAATCATGGCTTTAATTAATCAAAGAGTAGATGTTCCAGTAATTGTGGATGAATCTAAATGTTTAGAAAAATGTACGGCTTGTATTGAAGTTTGTCCTTTGGATGTATTAGCAAAAAATCCAGAGACGGGGAAAGCCTATATGAAATATGATGAATGTTGGTTCTGTTTACCCTGTGAAAAAGAATGTCCAACAAATGCGATTACAGTCCAAATTCCTTTTTTATTGCGGTAGAGGTGCAGAAATGTTTACAGATACAGATTCAGAATTAAATCAATGGTTGGAAATGTTGCGATCGCCCTCGTTAAGCGATCGCCTAGTTGCGGTAAAATCTCTACAGCATCTCGGAGAAGATGCAGCAGTGGACGCTTTAATTATCGCACTCACAGACGAAAGCACCGCAGTACAAAAAATCGCCGTATCCGCACTTTGGGAAATTGCTAATCCTATTGCTATACCCACTTTATTAAAAACTCTTGCTTCCCCAGATGAAGATGTCCGCACTGAAGCATTATCAGCTTTAGGTGAATTAATCAATGCAGATGATTTATTGCTTTTATTGGATGCACTAAATCAAGAAAATATCAACCTTCAAATTAACATCTTAATCTTATTGCGGAAGATACATGATGTTCAATCTCTACCTGCGGTATTATCTTTCTTTAATTCCCAATATCCAGAACTACGAGAGGCTGCTATTACAACTTTGCGGTATTTAAACCAAGTACAAATATGTCCACCAGCTTTATCATTAATTAATGATCCTGATGAAAATGTCCGTCGTGCAACAGCATTAACTTTAGGACATTTAGCAGATCCAGAAATTGTAGAATTATTAACTCAATCTCTCATATCTGATCCCGATTGGCAAGTACGAAGAAATGCCGCTAAATCTCTAGCAATTCACGCTAAACCAGAAGCAATTTCAGCTTTGAAAATTGCCTTAAAAGATGAAAATTGGCAAGTGCGAAAATTCACACTTCAAGTATTACAAAAAACACCAGATAAAGATTTATTACTTGATTTAATTCAAGCATTAACAGACGAATATTCTGATGTGAGAAAAGAAGCAGCTATAGCACTTGCTAATTTAGAAAATACTGATGCTTTAAATGCACTCCAGCAAGCACTAGATGATCCTGATCGAGATGTTTGTATTTATGCAGAAAGAGCAATTAAGAAAATTCAAAATTTATCTAGTTAAAGATGTACAAATTTGCCTCTGCTTGGGAACAAGAAACAATAGTATTTGGTGCTTCTCAACCAGGATATACTGATAATCAGGTGTATGATTGGATTGAGTTTATGAAATCCCAAAATATCAAGCGAGTTTGCTGTTTACTTAGTGAAAAACAACTAGCTAATTATGCTCATCTTTTAGATACATATTCCCAAGAATTTGGTAATCAACAAGTTTGTTGGACACCAATTGAAGATTTTAATTTATCTGATTTAGAAACACTCACACAGAAAATCCTACCTTTTTTGATCACTGCAAATCAACAAAATGAGAAAGTAGTTGTGCATTGTGCTGGTGGAATTGGCCGCACTGGACATATCTTAGCAGCTTGGTTAGTTAGTGTGCGGGGGTTTTCTAACAAAGATGCAATTTCTGCTGTTAGGAGAACAGGGAGAAATCCTGATGAAGCTGTAATTGCTGCTCCAATGTTAGGGAAAAATCCGTTTCAAGTCGCAGAAGAATTGAACATATTACTGAATAGTTGTCGTCTAGCATTATTAACTAATTGATATAGCAATCCTATTTGATTTATGAACATAATTTTTTTAAAACGAACCGCAGAGACGCAGAGAGCGCAGAGTAAAGAAAAATAGGTGTTGGTATCTTACAGCATATTTTATCAAAATGAGGTACAAGTTGAAATCATCAAACCCCTGTGGCATAGTCATCTTGACTGTGAATTTTGTACCTCATAAATTCGGAAACTGCTGTATTTAGGATCGCTATAGATTTTGATGAATTTGTCTGAAAAATCAGCAATTTATAAACACTTTACCATTGATAAAATAATTGATCATCAAAACTATTGTAAAACTGTAAACGAGCAGTTCCCACAACTAAATTATTTGTCTTTTTACCAGAGGAAATAACATCAACTCGAAATAGATAAATACCTTCGCTGAATGGATTATAAAAAGGTTTTAAAGCGATAGTAATTGTTTGATTTGCAGAAACTGGTTTATCAAAAGTAGCAATTACAGTTTGTCGTTGAGTTGAACTCTTGGTTAGGGTAATACCTAGCTTTTCTTTTTGTCCACCTGCTTCTATAAAAACAAAACTCTCTTTTTCATTAAATCCAATATTTTCTACACCTTCTATTTGTGTCAAAACAACTTGTTGTAATTGCCAATTAGCCAGAGATTCTGGTAATCTGATTGTAAAATAATAAGTTGCGTCCCAAGAACCTGTTTGATTATAAGTTGTTTTGGCAGTTAATAATTTTGTTGCTGGTATTCCATAAGTAGCAGGAATAGATAGCAAAAAGATTCCTGTACTAATAGCTAGGGTTTTGCAAAGAGTTTTAAGGCTGTTCATGTTTTTAGGATTTGATATATTGAATAGGTTTTTTATTGAATTATACCCTTTTATTTTAGCAAGTAAAAGTCACTTTAGACGGTGTAATCATAGGTGATGCTTTAGCTTGCAACCTTTCCTAAAAAGCTGTCGAAAGAATTGGTATTGATTAACCCATTTTCTATCAATACTCGACGTACAGCTACCAAATGCACAGGTTGAACATAAGCCTGTTGTGCGTAAGCTGGTAAAATTACCAAAGTTCCTGACGATGGATATTGATAGATTTGTTGAGAACCTGTTGTTGGAACTTTTGTAAAACCTATCTTGAAAAGCAACTGTTCTAGGTCAGTAAATTGAATATCTCTAACCATGATGACGAATCACTCCCTTTAACTGTTTTAAAATATCATTCCGGTATTCAGCGAATTTCTGAATTGCCTCTTGATCTAGTATATTTGTTTTGGGCAAATGAATGGTAACACTTTCACCAACTTTAGATAGATCAAAACTTGGCAAAGTTTAGCAAGTGGAGCTTATTAATGATTACAATACTCTTTGGTTAAGAGTTTTTGTCGGTTGGGTTAAGCGACAGCGCAACCCAACAAACGTCCGTAAATGTTGGGTTTCCTAACGTCAACCCAACCTACCTGATTTAATGTTTTTAGATTATAACCACCTGACAAATAATGTATTGGTGATGCTTGTATATTTTATCAGAAGTTAGGCATAAGGCAATCATAAAATAATCATTAATTATACAGGATTGGATGTATTTGGGTTTACGGTAGTATTTAGTTCTTTAACTTTTATCTTATATATCCCATGAAACCTCAAGATGTAGTTGAAATTTTGAATACCGCAAAGAAAGTGATCGCACCATTTGTCTGGGTCAAGTCAGCCACTGAAACCTTCCAGTTTTACATGAATGCTGGAAAGTGGGTTTGGAAAACGATTTCTGATTCTTCTAATTCTGATAGGTCGGGGCAGTGGTGCGTTACGGTTCGTCCAAAGTACGGAAGGGATTTTGGTGCGGTTAATGATCAGCACTTTTACTTTGAATCTAAATCGGATGCACAAGATTTCGTAGACATGAAGAAACTAACTGATACCGAGTCAATGTTTCTAATTTCGTAGACATGAAGGAACTAACTGATACCGAGTCAATTGTTTACATTTATAAGCCGAGAGGATAAGTTATGAATTAGACATTTCCGAAAAATAATGTAGAGACGTTCCATGGAACATCTCTACAATGGTTTCAAACTATGGACATAAAATGTAGTGCGATGCTTGCGGCAGCAGTTAGCGATCGCACCATAGGTATCGCACTTTAACCAGAAATAGCGATAGACAAAATTGGCGATCGCCTGATACTTTCGCAATAGTTCTATTTTTTTGTAAATCAAACGAGATTCCTATACAAAATTAGCAGTTGTAGCGGCTAAAACCTATCCACAATGGACGTGTCCATTACATAAGCGTTTTCTAAAACCCCTGTAAAGACTTTCTATAGAACGTCTCTACATTAATTTTCACCAAATATCTAATAAATAATAGTATAGCGATCGCCTACACCAGTGCGGAAAGCGATCGCTCCATTTAAATGAGTAGACACTGAAAGTACAATAAAATTATCCTTCATTTAAACCCCATCATGGTTATCCAAGAACTCGAACAACAACTCCTTCAGCTTTCGCATGACGATAAACTGTATATTATTCAACTCCTTGCCCAAAGCTTAACTACAAGCAATGCCAACTCAGAACAACCTACTAAAATCTCAGAATTTTTCCGTCAATCCCCCCTAGCTGAACTCACTGAAGAACTCGACTTGAAGTGAAATTTTTGCACCTGCAACTAATTGAGTGGAAATATTCTCAATTCTCAATATTATTTTTGAGTTTATCTAGCATTGCTGAAATTAGTTTGTCTCTCTCCAGCAATGAACCATCTAACCCTGTAACTTGACCAAAAGTATCATCAATAATTTTTGTACTACCTTGATAAATATGAACATGAATACCCATTTCTTGAGGTTGATTGCCAGTCCAGAGAATAGCTGGTGTTGAAGCCCACACCTTTAGCTGATGGTCATGATAATCTCTAAGGTCAAGGATACGATCACTATTAACAAAGTTGGGATTTTTTGTAAATTTATCTACTAATTCCTTAATTGGACTACTAATAATTGGTTCTTTTGACCAATTAGAATCAGCCCCACAGTTACCACAGAAATGCTTTTTATGTGGGTTCTTTGCAAAATCTCCTAAATCTAAATGTGGATGATGGCATTTATTACAATTAAGTAAGCCCAAAGGAAGATTATTGATCAATGCTTCTAGATACGCCAATGCTGCTGGGGGAGCAATAACAACTCTTTTCTTATCCTCCATCACACCAAGCAAGGGTAATATATCATTTGCTGTTATTACGACTGCTGGAAAATTGGAGTCAATGGTTTTTTTGCCTCTTATTTTGGGACGTGCGTGTACATGAATTTTGACATCTTCAATATCTGTTTCATCTGTAGTATTGATTGCTGTTGGTAAAGCTGCCCAAATGCCAATCCCTCCTTCATAATCACCAGGGTCAATGACCAAAGGATTTTTTGTGTAATCCATTGGCTGTTTCGCATTTGCACATCTAATACCCTCTTCACCTTGTTGTGCAGCTTGCAGCAAATCTGCTTTAGTTCCCCAGTGTACCTGATGTGTCCTACACCACCAACGTTGCGCTCCATTGCGGAATTTACCACATTCGACTATATCACAAGGTAAAATTACTCCTTCGCCGCTTTCTTCTGATGGAAATTGTCCTATAACACTTTCGCTAAATGGAACAGCATTTCCTAGTGTTCTTCCCTCTCCCCATACTACTGCAAACTCCTTGGTCATTTTGCCAACGGTAGCTACTTCTTCTACCCCCAGCGATTTAATGATTTTTGTCTCACCACGTTTCTTTTCTGCGTTGTATCGTTCTTCCGCAAGATATAGATATGTGACTCCATCCTTAATTTGGCGCTTAATGAACATAATTGTTTCCCTCCTGTTTAGTTTCCGTATACGGAAACTTAGGGATATATTACCAAATAATTCAAGATCAACTTAATCTTGACTTTTAGAAAAAATATGCCAAACTAATATTTAGATAACCTAAATATTTGAATAAGGAAGTAAATCCTACTCGTGACGAAACTTACGGGAAGAATAGAATCTGCGGAAATACCTGCACAAGTTCCAAAGTCGGTAATATTGCAAACCTTGGAACTGACGCGCCGCTTTGAAAAATTTACAGCCGTTGATGCTCTAAATATCTCCGTCACATCAGGAGAAGTTTTTGGTTTACTCGGTCCCAATGGTGCTGGTAAAAGCACAGTAATTAAAATGTTAACCACCTTGCTACCAGTCAGTAGCGGGAAAGCATACTTAGCTGGTTATGATGTGACTCGTCAACCTGATGCTGTGAGAAGGGTGATAGGTTATGTACCTCAAGCTTTATCAGCAGATGGAACTTTGACGGGTTATGAAAATCTTTTGATATTTGCCAAGTTGTATGATATTCCCCCTCGACGCAGAAAACAGCAAATTGCTGATGTGTTGGAGTTCATGGGTTTGGAAGATGCAGCACATCGCCTAGTGAGAACTTTTTCTGGGGGGATGATTCGTAAGTTAGAAATTGCCCAGGCTATTTTACATCAACCGCAGATTTTGT
Organism: Anabaena sp. 54; assembly: GCA_900299285.1. Classification (GTDB taxonomy): domain Bacteria; phylum Cyanobacteriota; class Cyanobacteriia; order Cyanobacteriales; family Nostocaceae; genus Dolichospermum. The sequence goes on from OMJF01000095.1 coordinate 20,705, forward strand.
TTTTGGATGAGCCGACAGTGGGATTAGATCCTGTTGCTAGAACTCAAGTATGGCAACTTGTACAACAACTTCGTATTGAGTACGGTACAACTATCTTTTTAACTACCCACTTTTTAGAGGAAGCTGATAGTTTATGTAACCGAGTGGTGATTATGAATCAAGGTAAAGAAATTATCACCGGTTCACCCGCAGACTTAAAAGCAGCCATAGGAAAACCAGACGCAACTTTAGATGATGTATTCATCCACTACGCAGGTAATCAATTAGTATCAGGAGTGAGTTACAGTGAAACCGCAAGAACTAGACGCACTACACAACGGTTGGGCTGAAACAAAGCATTCACCGTCAAAAGGTATTTTTTCTGCTATCAAAAACCTATTTACTAAAACACTGGTAATTACTGAGTTAGAAGTGCGAAAACTCCGCCATGATCCCAGTGATTTAGTGATTAGGGCTGTACAACCGGCTTTATGGCTAATGATTTTTGGGCAAGTGTTTACTCGCACTCGCGCTATCCCTACAGGTGATATACCTTACTTGGATTTTATGACTCCTGGTATTTTGGCTCAAAGTGCGTTATTTGTGGCCATTTTTTCTGGGGGGATGACATTAATTTGGGAACGTGATTTAGGAGTTGTGCATAAATTTCTAGCAGCACCCATACCCCGCGCTGCCATTGTTTTAGGTAAAGATATTGCTTCTGGTGTGCGTTGTTTTTTCCAAGTGGTGTTTATTTACCTTTTAGCTTTGTTGTTAGGTGTACACTTAAATCACAATCCTTTAGCTTTTGTACAAGTAGTTTTAGTTGTGTTTTTAGGTGCTGGTTGTTTTTGCACTTTTTCCTTAATTATCGGCTGTTTAGTGAAATCGCGGGAAAGGTTTACGGGAATTGGGCAATTAATCACCATGCCGTTGTTTTTTGCCAGTAATGCGATCTATCCTATCTCATTGATGCCAAGTTGGTTAAAGGTCATTTCTCACTTGAATCCTTTGACGTATGAAGTGGATGCTTTGCGGGGTGCAATGCTGGCTCATGGCTCAAGTATTTATGGGTTCGGGTTAGACTGTACAATTCTCTTGCTAACATTAATAGGTTTAACCTACATCTGTGGACGACTTTATCCACGGGTGGCGATGTAATCTGGAGAAAAACGGTCTTATGAGTTTGGATAAACCCTCTGAAAAATGTGCCGCTAGGGTGATGGAAACTGTCCCCTTATTGATGCGGTTTATCCGAGCCGAAATGCGGACTCACAGTGCAAACTCTTTATCTATACCACAATTGCGATCGCTCGCATTTCTCAATCGTAACCCCGGCGCTTCCTTATCTGAGGTAGCAGAACATTTAGGAGTAACCTGTGCTACAGCATCAACAACTATAGAAAGACTTGTACAACGTCATCTGGTGCAACGCACTGATAACCCTCAAGAACGGCGAAGAGTAGTCCTGAATTTGACGAGAGAGGGAAAATTGCTTTTAGAACAATCCCAGGAAAAAACTCGCAGGGAAATTGCGGAAATTATAGAGAGTTTAACACCAGAACAAGTATTAAAAATTGAAGAAGGGTTAAGTTTACTAAAAAATGTCTTCGAGCAAACAGAAACAAATCCCCGCTAATAATAACGCTGCACACGATCCCTTTGCAGCCATGAGATTTCGAGATTATCGGTTATTTACTATTGGGCGTGTTCTCTTATTTACAGGAGGACAAATGCAGACCGTGGCCATTGGTTGGGAACTTTATGAGCGCACCCATTCCCCTTTGGCGTTAGGTGGAGTGGGATTAGCACAAGTTTTACCAATGATTTTACTCACATTAATAGCAGGTCATGTTGCTGATAAGTATAATCGCCAACGCACTACTTTACTAGCAATTTTCCTGCTGGCTGTTTGTTCACTGAGTTTAGGAGTGATTTCCTACACCAAAGGTGCGATTTTTCTAGTTTATGCTTGTTTGGTGTTAATGGGTGTAGCAAGGGCATTTCTGAAACCTGCCAGTGATGCTTTAATGTGGCAGTTAATACCGACTAATCTTTTTTCTAATGCAGCGACTTGGGTAAGTAGTAGCTTTCAATTAGCGTCGGTGATAGGTCCATCCTTGGGAGGATTGGGTATTGCTCTGTTCAAAAGTGCTACAGGAGTATATATAGTAGCAGCGATCGCTTCACTATTGTGTTTAGCCTCTGTAGCCGCCATTAAACCCCAACCAACGAATTTTAGCAAAGAACCAGTATCTTTAAAATCCCTAGCTGCGGGGGCTGAATTTGTCTGGAATAATCAATTAATTCTCGCGGCCATTACCCTCGATTTATTTGCGGTTTTATTTGGTGGTGCTATAGCATTATTACCCGTTTTTGCAAAGGATATTTTGCACGCTGGTCCTGTGGAATTGGGCTATTTACAAGCTGCCCCATCCATAGGTGCATTAATTATGGCAGGATTGTTAGTATATTTACCACCTATCCGTAAAGCTGGACCCGCATTACTATGGTCTGTAGTTGGGTTTGGTGTGGTGACAATAATCTTTGGTTTGTCCCGTTGGGTGTGGTTGTCGTTATTGATGTTGGCATTCAGTGGGGCGTTAGATAGTATTAGTGTGGTAATTCGTCATACTTTGGTGCAAATTAAAACTCCTGACCATTTACGGGGTCGAGTTGCGGCTATTAACAGTGTGTTTATTAGTGCATCTAATGAGTTAGGGGGTTTTGAATCTGGTTTAACTGCTGCTTTATTTGGACCTGTTTTCTCTGTAGTTGGTGGAGGTATTGGGACGATTTTGGTGGTGGTTGCAACGGCAGCAATCTGGCCGGATATTCGCAAGTTAGGGGCGTTGCATGAGGATTTATAGGGGAAAGTAGCTCACGCAGAGGCGCAGAGGCGCAGAGAGGAAGAAGGAGTCTCAAGAATGAACTATTTATTACCTCTCTGATTGAAAGTTGATGAACAATGAATTATATTCAAAATAATGCCATAGACATCTGGTGGTAATTAAATGTGTGTAGTCACCAAACCCTTGTAGGGACAATTCATGAATTGTTCCTACGATAATTTTCACCAGATGTATAATTGACCAGATATTTTCGTATACTGTGGGTTAGGGTGGGTTGATCACAAGGTTTTATTACTGAATTTTTTCTCAGGGACGATGCACGTTATTAGTTTTAAAATATTAAAAGAATATGCAGAAAATCACGCTGATTGTGAGGAAGCACTTAACAACTGATATAAAATCGCTAGTAAAGCTAAATGGTCAAATTTGGTTGCAGTACAACAGGTTTTTCCTAAAGCTGAGGCTGTAGGTAATTTTACAGTTTTTAATATTAAAGGAAATAAATACCGCTTAATTGTTAGTATAGACTATGAAGGTCAATTAATTTATATTAAATATATCCTCACCCACGCGGAATACGATAAGGACAATTGGAAAAATGACCCTTACTTTTAATCCCGAGAAATACAAAGAACTATTAACAGCCTATCTTCCTAAAGTTATCAGGACTGAAGCAGAAAACGAACAAGCTTTAGCTATTGTCGAAGATTTAATGCACCGAAAACGCAGTCCAGAAGAAAATGAACTCTATCAATTACTAATTACTTTAATTGAAAAATTTGAACAAGAATATTATCAGTCTAATCAGCAAAATAATCCTCAATCTATGTTGTTATTTCTTTTAGAACAATCTGATAAAACTAAAGCTGATTTACAAACTGTTTTAGAATCAGAAACTTTAGTTGATAACATTTTAAACGGCAATCAGAAAATAAATCCAGAATTAACCCAAAAATTAGCAGACTTTTTTGATATGGAAGCAAGTATATTTCATGAATAGGATTATTCTGTAGAGACATTCCATAAAACATCTCTACATTAATAGTTTTCTCCAAAAAATCCCTAACTACCCAACCGTCACCCGAACTTTATAATAAACCGGCTCATTCCCTGCCTTCCATTTAATATTACAACCAATACTCGGCTTTTGCTCCCAAGTAATTACCTCATCTGCTAAAACATAATTAATCGCTTTCCGTAAATCTTGTCCAGTTACAGGTAAACCATTTTTCGGGCGACTATCATCTAATTGTCCCCGATAAGCGAGTTTTCTATTAGCATCAAATACAAAAAAGTCAGGGGTGCAAGCCGCAAAAAAATCTTTAGCTACCTTTTGACTTTCATCATAAAGTAAAGGATAGGATAAATCTATTTCTTCGGCAAAATCTTTCAGTAATTCTGGTGCATCATCAGGATGAGTATTAATATCATTAGAACTAATGGCTACAATACCCACATTTTTATTTTGGTAATCTTGTCCTAATTTTGCTAATTCAAATTTGATATGCTGCACAAAAGGACAATGACGGCTAAGAAATATAACTACTAATACTTTTTTATCACCAAAATTTGCCAATGAAATCGTTTTCCCTGAAACCACATCTGGGAGATGAAAATTAGGTGCTAAAGTTCCCAAAGGTAACATTGTCGAAGGTGTTAAAGCCATAAAATCAAAATCCTTGAATTTTCTAATTACAGTGTAGAGACGTTTCATGAAACGTCTCTACATTATTCCCAATTTTTTACAAGATAATGGGGTTGAGTGAGATTAAGCTGCTACAAGACTAAGAATATATGCGGAAGAATCACCTTTAATGGCTTGACTATATTTACCATCAATACCTAAAGGAAGATCACCAGCAATGGTTACACGCTGTACACGACGGGGTTGATCTCCATAATCAGCGATCGCATAATGTTGAGTAGCGCGGTTATCCCAAAATGCCACATCCCCAACTTGCCAACGCCAACGCACTGTGTTCTCAGGTCGTGTAATATAAGATTGCAATAAGCGAATAATATCTGCTGATTCAGTGGAAGATAAACCGCGAATTTGACGCACAAAACCACCAATAAACAAACCTTTTTCCCCAGATTCAGGATGAATTCTCACCACTGGATGCAAGGTTTCATATACCGTTGAAGTAAACACATCTCGGTAAGATTTCACTTCTTCAGGTATATCAAAGGCTGTGGCATAATCATAAGCATTACTATGTACAGCCCAAAGTTTATCCGCTAAATTCCGCAAATGCTCCGGCAAATCTTGGTATGCAGTCACCGAATTTGCCCAAACAGTATCCCCTCCCGCCGGCGGAATTACCAATGCCCTCAAGACTGAGCCAAGGGGCGGACGATCTACAAATGTGACATCGGTGTGCCAGTTATTCGCACGGGCAACAGTGCGGCTATAATCTAAATCCAATACTTCTGGATGTCCAGGAAGTGATGGAACTGTGGGATGTGCAGTAGTGATTTCACCAAAACGACGCGCAAAATTTACTTGTCCATCAGCATCAAGTTCTTGGTTACGGAAGAAAATGACTTTATATTGAACTAAGGCTTTTCTAATTTCGCTGATGATTTCATCACTGAGGTGATCCGCTAAATTAACACCTTTAATTTTCGCACCGATACGTCCAGCAATGGGTTTGATTTCTATGTTTTGATAACTCATAAATCTGTGTTCTCAATGTAGGAATAGTTAAATGCAGAGTTTGACTAAGCAGCGACAGCAACGGGAGCAACAAATTTAGCATATCGCTCAATATAGAACTCTTTGGAGTGAGCGATCGCCTGAACAGATGGACGTTCTTTAAGTGCGTGTTTCCACTGTCTTGACGGGGTTTGAATAATTTATGGACGGCTTGAGACAAAATAAAAACTACAGTTTGTTGACCGATTTACTAGTGATTGTTTTAGTATTATTACACGACCAGAAAGAAAATTCAAGTGGTTTTACAAAAAATTTGTGCCTCCATAAATTTATGGCTTACAAAAGATTAGTATATCTAAATAATTATTGAGCTATACTTATGAGCAAAAGGTAAAATGAAGAAAAATGAATACAAATAATGACATTACTGGTTTTCACGCACATATTTATTTTGATGCTATTACTCGTGAAGCTGCTGCTCGTGTAAGAGAAAGTTTAATTGCTAAATTTGATGTAAGATTGGGATGTTGGCATGAACAACCTATAGGGCCACACCTAAAATCAATGTATCAAATAGCATTTTTACCACATCAGTTTGGTGAAGTTGTGCCTTGGTTAATGGTTAATAGAGAAGGTTTAGATATTTTGGTTCATCCAGAAACGGGAGATAGTCCTTTTTGACCTGGATGGAACTCTAACTGATCCTAAACCGGGGATTACTCGCTGTATTCAGTATGCTTTATCGGAACTTGGTTATAAACCACCAGATGCTAATAGACATCTGGTGGTAATTAAATGTGCGTAGTCACCAAACCTTTGTAGGGACAATTCATGAATTGTCCCTACGATAATTCTCACCAGATGTCTATTACATCCTTTCTAAAACCTTAATTCCTAACAAAGATAATCCCAACTTGAGAGTTTTTGCAGTTAAATCACATAACATTAACCGCGAAGTTCTAGCAGGTTCTTGAGATTTGAGAACCGGGCAATTTTCATAGAATTTGTTAAACTTATCGCTGAGTTGATACAAATAATCACACAAACGATTAGGTAATAAATCCTGTTCTACTTCCTTAATCACTTCATCAAGTTGTAGAAGATGTTTAGCTAAAGTTAATTCTGCATCTTCTTTAAGTAAGATTTGGCGATTTATTCCCAAGTTGGTAAAGTCAATATTCCCTTGACGACTAATACCTTGAATCCTGACATAAGCATAGAGAAGATAAGGGGCTGTATTGCCTTTGAGAGATAACATTTTGTCATAACTAAAGACATAACTGCTGGTGCGATTTTGGCTTAAATCTGCATATTTAACTGCACTAATTCCCACAACTTCCGCGACATTTTGGATAAATTCTTCTGTTTCTGTGCGTCCGTCTTCTTGTAATCTATTTTCTATGTCTGCACGAGCGCGGTTAATAGCTTCATCTAATAAATCTCGTAACCGCACAGTATCCCCAGAACGAGTTTTGAATTTTTTACCATCTTCACCTAATACTAACCCAAAAGGAACATGAACTAATTCCACATCATCAGGAATCCAATTTGCTTTTTTTGCGACTTGGAAAAATTGGGCAAAGTGGTTAGATTGTCCTTCGTCTGTCACATAAATTATCCGCTTGGCGGCATCTTTTTGAAGGCGATAACGTAAAGCTGCTAAATCTGTAGTTGCGTAGTTATAACCACCGTCTGATTTTTGCACAATTAAAGGTAAAGGATTTCCTTCTCTATTGGTAAAACCATCCAAGAAAACACATTTTGCCCCTTGACTTGATTCTAATAATCCTGTAGTTGTTAGATCTTCCACAACTTTTGATAATAAGGGATTATAAAAAGACTCACCTCTTTCTATTAATTTGATATTCAGTAAATCATAAATGATTTTAAATTCCTGTCGAGATTGTTCACATAACAATTTCCAAGCATGAAGAGTATCTTCCGCACCAGCTTGTAATCTCACAACCTCTTGACGGGAACTTTCTTGAAAAACCGGATCTTCGTCAAATCGTTGTTTAGCTTGGCGGTAAAAATTAACTAAATCCCCAATATTTAAAGCATTTGCGGTAGTGAGTGCTTCTGGATAAGCTTCCCGCAAATAGGTAATTAACATCCCAAATTGCGTACCCCAATCACCAACATGATTTAATCTTAAAACATCATGACCACAAAATTCTAAAATCCGGGCAATGGAATCACCAATAATCGTAGAACGTAAATGTCCAACGTGCATTTCTTTGGCAATATTCGGACTAGAAAAATCCACAATTTGCTTTTGGGGATTTGTCGCTTTAGGTATTCCCAATCTAGAATCTAATTGAATGGCGTTAAGTTGTGCTTCGAGGTAAGATGTTTGTAATTTGAGGTTAATAAAACCGGGTCCAGCGATTTCTGGAGGTTCACAAATATCAGATATATCTAATTTACTGACAATTTCCCCAGCAATGATTCTGGGTTGCTTTCCTAACTTTTTACTCAAGGATAAAGCCACATTAGCTTGATAATCACCAAATTTAGGATTACTTGCGGAAACTAAAATTGGATCTGTATTGGTGTAATCTGTACCAAAAGCAGCCACTAAAGCCTGTGTTAATTTGAGTTTTAGTTGTTCTTGTGTAGCGTTCATTATGTAAATTATATCTGGGTCTGTTGTTTAATGATGTTATCTTTGATCATCTGAGATTTTCCACCTCAAGAATAGAGATTGTAGCAAATTTTTTCATCTAAAATCTAAAATTCTTGATCATTGGGAAACCAGTTATCATCTAGGGCTGGGACTAGACTAATTTTAGAGGTTGTCTTAAAAGTCATGCTCAAGATAGCGCAGCGTAGTGAAGCATCTTTAGAGTAACCGCTCAAATCCTAGAATGGTTAATTAATTGTAATATGATTATATTTTTAGTAAGTAACTATGAATATTACCCAACCTCACTACCATGAATTACCCGACATATTATTGTACCAGACCAGGCTGCCCCCAACCTGAAAACCACTTAGAAGATAATGACCCCAACTGTCAAGCCTGTGGAATGCCTCTGATTCTATCAAGTTCAAAGAGGCGGTATCAACCTATAAAGCCCCTGGGTAAAGGAGGGTTTGGGGAAACTTTTCAAGCTATTAACTTAGAAAGCTTGAATCAAGGTTACTGTGTAGTTAAAAGATTGTATATTAATCCTAAAAATTTAGGTGCAGACAAAACACCCGAACAAAAAGCAGCACTAAAACAAGCCATTGAAAAGGCCTTTAAACGGGAGGCGCGGGTTTTAGAATATTTAGGAGATCAAACCGGACAAATTCCCTCTTTATACGATTATTTCCACTTCACCGCTCCTCCCTTTGGGCAAAATACTGACTCTGAATATCAATATTTAGTGCAACAATACATTGAAGGTGAAGAACTATCCCAGGAGTTGGAGTATCGGGGGAGATTCTCAGAATCAGAGATTATTGATGTGTTACAGCAAATTCTCCCAGTGCTGAAACTAATTCACAGTGTTAACTATGATGGTACACTAAGTATACATCGGGATATTAAACCCAGTAATATTATCCGGGAACAAGGAACTAACAAGCTAGTTCTCATTGATTTTGGTGCCGTTAAGCAGATTATGCCCGGCGAAAATGATCCCCAAAAATCTGTAGTTTTTGGTACTCCTATATATGCACCCCCAGAACAAGGAAGAATTGTTTACCCTTCCACTGATTTATATGCCCTAGCAGCATCATGTATTCAATTATTAACTACGGACAACCTGGATAATATCCGTAATTACGCTAATCAATGGCAATGGAGAAACAAATACCCTGGGATTGTTAGTGATAAATTGGCTGACATACTAGATAAAATGCTACATCCACAACCGGAGAATCGTTATCAGTCAGCAGCAGATGTAATTAAAGCTGTGGAGAAAGTTACCCCACAAAATCAGGAGACAAATTCAAATAATGATGATCAAACTCAGACTACTGCTACCGGGAAACAACGGCCATTAAAACTACTGATAAGCAGTGCGACGGCGGTAATGATGGCGGTGTTTATATATATTATTGTTAACCGGATTCCGCCCAGTCCCCACGTGAAGATATTGAAAGACCCGGACACTGGAATTGAGTTAAGCTATCCTCAAAGTTGGAATCTGGTGACAAAAAATAAAAATCTCTTCACTAAGGATAGATTTGAGTTGACTCCCACCGACTCTCTCAATAGTCCTGACTTTCCCTCTATATTCATTAGCCAAGAAGAGTTACCCCCAGAGGAAACCCTGACAAAGTATACAAACTCCTATTTACAACAACTCAAAGACAACGGGTATACTATTGACACATCTCAACAGATTATCATTAATCAACGTCCAGGATATCAAGTGGTTTACACCAACAAACAAGACCCTAACAAATCAGTGCATTATCTGGAAACTTGGACGATCTACTGTGGAAAACTGTATACTCTCACCTATAAAGGCGAAGAACCATTTTACAGTCAATTCGCCCCCACCGTCAAGGAGCATATATTACCTTCCTGGAAAATTAATTTACCAGCTACAAGCCCCCGACCTGTAATCTTCTGACAATTAAATGTTGACTGGAAACCGCATACTTAAATTTCTGGAAATGTCTATTTACATCGGTGGATAATTGTGCTACGGTAGCATCGGGGGGTGTTTGAAAAATTTCCAGGAGATGTTTCATTGCGCTACGCTGCATACCATACGGAAAGCAAGCTACAACATGACAAAGAAACAGAATTTTAAGACAAACTCTCAATCGGCTGATATTACTATCAATAGCCAAAGTATTCAAAAACATTAACCAAAATTTGCTTTTACAACTTTACAGCCCTGTTATGAAAACATACGTGAAAGTACCCTTAACAGCCCTAGCTGTAGCCTTGAGTGTATCTACCGTTGCGGTGATTAATAACCAACCCACCGCAGCCCAAGCCCAGGACTTTTTCTGCGGGACTAACTGGACTCCAAATGCAGATGTTGCCTACCCTGCTACCATGGTACGTCACAGTAGTGGGAATATCCCCATTATTACCTGGACTGAGAAGAGTAGGATTAATGACACCTGGACACCTCGGAAACGTTGTCAGTCTGTGTCTCAACGGTTTCAAGAATTGAATCGTCAACAAAAACTCCAAAAGCTGGTAGTGGGAAGGGTGAATAATCAATCCGTCATCTGCGGCTTGGGTCTTGGTGAACGAAACTGTAATAGTAATAATACTTTGCTGACAGTCACCAATGGCACAGATCCGGTCAAGTTCCTAGATGGTCTATTAAATACCCGTGCTAATGCCTCTGGTAAACCAGTTTTATTGAACAGCAATGACCGAGGCAGAGTTGCAATTCCCGACGAGAATAGTGATGGGGTTGTCCAGGTGAGCATAGATGATATTATTAACGCTCATCTGTCTGCCCCTAGTCCCAATTTGCAGCAGCCACAACCCCAGCCCGAACGCATTTGGTAACTTACAGCTATTTTCAGGTAAATAAACCACAAACCGACCTCTCTGGTAAACCTCTCTCCTGCAAGGAAAAAGGCTTTGATTTACTCCCCTTCCCTGGTAGGGAAGGGGCTGGGGGTTAGGTCTAATAATTGTGGCTCAAATACATGAAAACTGCTGTAAAACCCTTGTCCGGTTACCCTCAAGTGATGGATGATCTATGAGATTTACCCCCGAACTAGCAGTAATTTTAGGCACTACCACAGCAACAGTGGTGTATTTACAACCAGTTGTAGCTGTTAACCCAGTGGAAATACCCTGGGAGACGGCAGAAGTAATTAACTACATTGCTCAACAAATCACCGTCAAAATCGGTGGCTTGGATGGTAAAGGTTCTGGGGTAATGATTAATCGTCAAGGTAATGTTTATACCGTCTTCACCGCCTTTCATGTTGTGGAAAAGCCAGGGGATTACGAGGTAATTACTCACGATGGGGAGAGCCACAAGATTGACCAAATTGAGCGCCTACGAGGATTAGATCTAGCCATCATTACTTTTACCAGCCGTAAAGAGTATAAAGTGGCGGACGTGGCAGATTCCCGCACGGTGAACAACGGTTCTCCCCTATATTATGCCGGGTTTCCCGCCAATGCCCCCAAAAGTACCAATCCCAGACAGTATCAGTTTACAGCAGATAAACTGACATCCCGCAGTCAGGGAGAAAAGCAAGGATACGACTTAATTATGTCCGGTAAACCCCAACCGGGAGTCAGTGGCGGTCCAATTTTTGACCAGAGGGGGTTTGTCATTGGCATCTATGGTAAATCGGAATTGGACTCCGTAACCAGAGATGGGGTGCAAGGTATCCCTATAGAGAAAATCCCTAACCTCTCCCGGCGGGCGCGGGTAGTTCCCTGGTCAAGTTCTACCTTAGTCACCACCCTCACGGGACATTCAGGTTTCGTTACTTCAGTAGCCTTCAGCCCCGATGGTAAAACCTTAGCTTCTGGGAGTAGGAATAACACCATCAAACTGTGGAATGTCGCTACGGGGAAGTCAATC
>OMJF01000096.1 GCA_900299285.1 Anabaena sp. 54
GGTGATGGGTGATGGGTGATGGGTGATGGGTGATGGGTGATGGGTGATGGGTGATGGGTAATAAAAGTGTTCCCTGAAACCTGACTAGTTACCCTTGACTACTGACAAAAAATAACCGATTAAATACAGAGAACCACATAATACAACTTGATTATCTGTAGAAGAATAAGCAGCGTCTAAGGCTGAAAATACATCTGTATAAGTATTACAAAACTTTAAATCTGGACAAATTGAGGCTGCTAAATTAGCTAATTCTCCTAAATCCGCTGAATTGCTATCGGGTACTGGTACTAAATACAATTTATCTCCTGGTTTGAGAAGCTCCTGAAAAATATCACCATGATCTTTAGTGGCCAGCATTCCCATTACCCAAGTAATATTTTCGCTGTTGAGTGTGTCTACATAATGACGTAAAACATTAGCTGAGGCGGGGTTGTGTGCGCCGTCAATGAGGAGTTGATGACTTTTCCAAGTAATCCATTGCATTCTTCCTGGCCACTTGGTTTTAGCCATTCCTTGTATAATAGCTTGTTCAGAAATTTGCCAATTCTGTTTTTGCAGGATTTCTAAAGCAGCTAAAGCTAAGGCCGAATTATGTAATTGAATTTGTCCCTGTAATGCTAGGGGGTATTTTATTGTTTCTGGACTGGTGATTTTTTGATATTCGGCCCAGTTTTCATTGATTTTCCGAGATGGTTTAGGGGTAAAAATTGGGCATTTTAATTCTAATGTACGCGATTTTACAACATTTTCTGCATCTTCTGGCAATAAACCCATGACTACCGAACATCCAGGTTTGATAATTCCCGCTTTTTCTCTGGCAATATGGGTTATAGTTGGTCCTAGTTGTTGCCAATGTTCTCGACTTATGGAACTAATTATTGTCACTAAAGGATGATCACAGACATTCGTGGCATCTAAACGTCCTCCTAGTCCCACTTCAATTACTGCAATATCAACTTGTTGCTGGGCAAAATATAACCAAGCCGCTGCGGTAATTACTTCAAATTGGGTAGGATATTCTTGATCTGGATTAATTGCTGCTTGAACTTTAAGTATTAATTCACACAATATATTACTATTAATTGCCTGTTCATTAACACAGATACGTTCTGTCCAATCAACCAAATGGGGGGAGGTGTAGCGTCCGGTCTTATAACCAGCTTCAGTAAGTACCGCAGACAGATAAGCACAAACAGAACCTTTACCGTTAGTACCAGCGACATGAATAATTGGCACTCGGTGGTGGGGATTTCCCAAAATTGCCAATAAATTGACAATTCGAGATAATCCCAAGTTGACACCAAAATGCTGAAAGGGTTGGAGTAGGGAATCTATGCTCATGGGAATTGTGTAATTGGTGATTGGTGATTGGTGATTGGTGATTGGTGATTGGTGATGGGTGATGGGTGATGGGTGATTGGTGATTGGTGATTGGTGATTGGTAATTGGTAGTTCTTACCTATTTCCTATTAAGTAGGTGAAGGGAAAAAACCGACACAAGTAACGAAAAGTAAAGTTGCCAAAACCTATTCCCTATTCCCTATTCCCTATTCCCTATTCCCTATTCCCTATTCCCTGTTCCCTGTTCCCTGTTCCCTATTCCCCAAATTACGCTTCTTTGCTTAAAAAGTTTTGTATTTGTCTAATAGCAGCAGCGCCGATATTAAAAGCAGCCCAACTAGCAGCGATCGCTAAAGGTGCTAAAACAATTACTACACGAGTATCAATGTCCATATTTAGAAACCCTCTGTAAATTAAAAATTTTAAGTTTTTTGACATACCTCCTCGTCCTTTCATGATCGAGGATTCCTTGACACTTCACTGACTGGTGAAACTCCGAAAAGCAGTCTGATCCAGTCTGGAGTGTCCGTTTATAGTCTCCCAATGCCCTGTGGCGACTATACCTAGTTTACTATAAAGCTGTTCTAGAATGACGAAGCTTGTATCCGATTTTTTTTGTCAACAGTTCTCAGTTTTTATTGTGAATTACCAATGACCCATTACCCATTACCTAGTCAGCATGAAGGAGGGCTAATTGATAGTATTTTTCCGCGTGTACAATGAGTTCAGTGATTTCGGTGTCTGTAAGTTGACGAACCACCTTACCGGGGAGGCCGAGGACTAGAGAACCGGGGGGGACATTTTTGGTAACTACAGCACCAGCGCCGATTATACTACCTGCACCGACTCTCACGCCGTTTAAGACGATAGCACCAATACCAATTAAACTACCACGTTCAATGTGAGCAGAATGGATTACAGCCCGATGGCCAACAGTGACATAATCTTCTAAAATTGTGGGTACACCCGGATCACCATGGAGAATTGCACCGTCTTGAATATTTGTACATTCGCCAATTTCAATCCGTTCTACATCACCTCTAACCACAGATCCATACCAAACACTAGCTTTGGCTGCTATGCTTACAGAACCAATGATTATAGCGTTAGCTGCCACAAAAGCAGCTTGAGAAAATTCAGGAGATTTTGAGTCAGAAGAGATAGACACGATAGAATATGGATATTGTACCCAGGAACACTGGAGAAACTCCAACCTTTAGGGCTGGTTGTTAAACCAGAATATCATAGCCTTGGCCTGCTATGGTCAGGTAATTGTGAGACTTGTTCTCAGACACTATCCTCACTTTTATGCAGAAGTAAGCAAGTTATCTAAAGTAGTGAAGCAGGAGTGTAAATTTAAACCTACTGGTGCTGACTAAAAAACAATACTATGTTTATACGCACTTCATGATCAATCCAGGCTTTCAGTACCCGATATTTGGCCCTGAAATACAGTGTCCCCACTGTCGCCAAAATATTTCAGCGTTGACATTGACGGATACTTATTTGTGTCCCCGTCATGGCGCATTTGAAGCTGAACCTAAAACTGGGGAGTTAGTTCATTTACAGTCCGGTCGTCATTGGCGCAGATGGGATGGTGAATGGTATCGTCAACATACTCATCCTGATGGGATTCGGTTTGAAATTCACGAAGCTTTAGATAAGCTTTATACTCAAGGTTATCGGGCTACGAGAATAATTGTTGCTAACCGTTATCAGGAGTTAATGAGTGGCTATTTGGAACGGAGTACACCCTGGCGTTCTGGACAAGGGGAAGCCACTACGGGGTCACGGTTATATGGCTTACCTGTAGATTTTAGCCCTGATTCTGCCGCAGAACCTTGTTGGGAAGTGATTAATTTTGATTTGGATAAAGAACCCGGTGTCCCGGTGCGTTATCCATATTTCCGGTTGTTTGAATAGGTAATAGGTAATGGGTAATGGGTAATGTCTAATAGGTAATGGGTAATTGTAAATATCTTTTTCTATTCCTACCTGTTCTCTTTTTTGGGTTTTAGGTTATAGATTAATCCAAAATCTAAAATCCAAAATCCGAAATTCTATGCACCATACTTCCATTAGAACAGCAAATATCCATCTAGCGATCGCTTTTTATGAAACACTAGGGTTTACGGTGGGCGATCGCTTCACCACCGGTTATACTCTAGCTTGTTGGATGGAAGGTTTGGGAGGGAGAATTGAACTGATCCAAATTCCCCAACCAAAACCAGCCCCAGATGCTTTTGAGGACGAACATTATGTGGGTTACTATCATCTGGCTTTTGATTTAACACACATTACACCAGATTTATCTACTTGGTTAGAAAGTTTAAAAACACGATTAGCTGTAATAGAAAGTTTACCACCTCTAAAGATTCTTTTGCAACCTACCCAGCAGCAAATAGGCGATAACATCCTAGAAGTCACGTTTATCGCTGATTTTGACGGTTTACCTCTGGAGTTTATACGGTTCTTGCATAAATCGCCCGAAAATTAGTATTTATGCCTTTTGGATGATATAATACTTTTCCCTTTCAGGTACATTTTTATTTTCCATGGGGTACTGAGGAAACATTTGCTCAATTTTTCTAGTCCATCAATATATGTAATCTAAGTTACATATATCTATTCGTCACAGATATGTCTTTTTTTTCTCTAGCACAACGACATCGCTTTTCTTTGCTGATCTTGAGTATTTGGGTCATAGCCGCATTTTCATTAAATCACGATGGTGCTTTTCATCTCCAAAAAGGGGGTTTATCAACAACACCCTACAAGTCCAACCCGGAAAAATCCCTGGAAACACTAGTTACTCAAGAAACACAGAATTTCGCCATTACAGCAAACGTGCGGAAAACAGTCCTCGAAAATGGCTTAACTGTGATCACGAAGGAGGTTCATAATGCTCCGGTTGTGACAGTACAGGTATGGTATAAATTTGGTTCTGGGCAAGAAGCACTTGGGGTCAATGGCATTGCTCACCAATTAGAGCATATCATGTTTAAAGGTACTAGCGATCGCCCTATTCAATTTGGCCAGTTATTTAGTGCTTTAGGTAGTGATTCTAATGCTTTTACCAGTTATGACCAAACTGCATATTACAATACTGCTCAAGGACATAAACTCACCTCTGTGTTAACCTTAGAAGCAGATAGAATGAAAAACTCACTCCTAGATCCTCAACAGTTAGCTAGTGAGAAACAAGTGGTGATTTCTGAATTACTTGGTTACGAAAATAGCCCAGAATATCGTCTAAAACGCGCTGTAATGAAGTCGGTTTTTCCCAATCATCCCTACGGTTTACCCATTGGTGGTACTAAAGCTGATGTAGAGAAATTCACGGTTGAACAATTAAGAGAATATTACCAAAAATTCTACAGTCCTGACAATGCTGTTTTGGTAATTGTCGGGGATTTTGACACCGCACCAACGTTAAAAAATGTTCAAGCTATTTTTGGTAAAATCCCTAAAGGCCAATATTCACCCCATAATCTTATAATTCCATCCTATTCTCCATCGTCTACAATTAAATTACAAGAACCGGGTGGAAATTCATTACTACAGATAATTTATCCGCTTCCTCAAATTAATCAACCAGATGTACCCGCTTTAGAGGTAATGGATTATATCTTAACTGCGGGCAAAAATTCTTACCTATATCAAGAATTGGTAGAATCGGGTTTAGCTAGTGATTTGCAAGCAAATGTCGCTAGTTTACGGGCTGGTGGCTGGTATGAAATATTAGTAACTGCTGCGGAAAATCAGGATTTGGATAAAATTGATGCAACGGTAACAAAGGCATTAAAAAAAGTTATTAAAATTGGTGTCACTAGAGAACAAGTAGAACGAGCAAAAAGCCAATTAACGGCTGCGGTTATTTTAAATAATCGTGATATAACCAGTCAAGCCATGCAATTGGGTAATGATCAAATCACAACAGATAATTACCAATATACAGAAAATCATTTAGTAGATATTCGGAAAGTTCAATCTGAGGACGTAATTAATGTCATAAATAAATACTTAAAATCAGAAACGCGGACAGTGGGATTTTTTGAACCTACTCAACAAACAAATACAAACTTGATCAAATCTGATTCTGGGATAAAAAAAGATAATTTTATCGCTGATATTGCTGGAGTTACATCAGAAGTCAAGAAATATTTACCACCTGTAGATATCTTACCAAAAACACGAACAAGAGAAATACCCCAGGAGTTAAAATTTGCCAATGGGTTACACATACTACTATTACCAGATAAAATTACACCCACAGTTACTTTAAGCGGACATATTAAAGCAGGGACAGAATTTGATGGAATTAATAAGGGAGGATTAGCCTCCTTAGTAGCAGCAAATCTGATCAATGGGACGAAAACCAAAGATATGCGGACTATTGCTCAAGAATTAGCAGCAAAAGGCGCGAATTTAGACTTTCAAGCCTATCATGAAGGTGTAAGGATCAAAGGAAGCAGTTTAGCAGTAGATTTACCGATTTTACTGGGAACATTGACAGACGTAATTAAAAATAGCACATTCCCAGAAAAAGAGTTGAAACTGTCGCGTCAAAAGGCTTTAACCTCCCTAGATTCAGATTTAGATGATCCTGAAAAGATTGCAACTCGTATCTTTCTTCAATCTATTTATCCGAAAAAACACCCATTACATAGCTTTCCGACAGCAGAGAGTATTCAGAGTATTAAACGTCAAGACGTGATAGCTTTTAAAGCGCAACATTATCGTCCAGATACTACAGTATTAGCAATTGTCGGCGATTTTGATATTAACAAAGTGCGATCGCTCATTCAAGCACAATTAGGAAATTGGCAGGTAAAAGGCCAACCACCAGTGGTAAAATACCCCAAAGTGGAGATGCCAAAAAATGTAATTAATGTTAATCCCGTTATTTCTGGTAAACCCCAAGCGATTACTTATATGGGTTATACAGGGATTAATCGTCAAGATAAACGATTTTATGCGGCGATGGTCTTGAATCAAATTCTCGGAGGTGATACATTATCAAGTAGACTGGGGTCCCAAGTGCGCGATCGTCAAGGCTTAACCTACGGAATTTATAGTAATTTCATCATAGGTAAGAATGTCGGCACATTTTTAATTGAAATGCAAACCAGTCCAGAAGACGCACACAAAGCGATTTCCAGTACCCGTGACCTGCTCAAACAAGTTCATCAACAAGGTGTTACCCTAGAGGAAGTAGAAACAGCCAAAGCTAATTTAATCAGTAATTATGATATTTCCTTAGCTAGTCCAGAACAACTCAGCGAAAGAATGGTCATGAATCAGATTTACGGCTTAAATCAGGTGGAATTGCACTCATTTATTGGTAAAATAGAGCAGGTTAAATTAAGTCAAGTCAATCAAGCTGCTCGTGAGTTACTTCACTCTGATAGAATTGTTGTCGTCACAGCAGGTCCACCAATTCTTGCCCATAAAAACATCAAGTGAATATAGTAATGAGTCATTGTCAAAGGTGTAATCTACAACTATCTATTTAGCTATGAGTAAATTTTTGACTGTTATTTTCTCCCTGTTTATGAGTATATTCATCATGGGTACATCTCCAGCAACAGCAGAGAATCTACCACATAATCTCTTCAAACAACCAGTTATAGAAATTACAGTTAGCTTGAGTAATACTGCTAATGAAT
Source organism: Anabaena sp. 54 (assembly GCA_900299285.1). Lineage (GTDB taxonomy): Bacteria > Cyanobacteriota > Cyanobacteriia > Cyanobacteriales > Nostocaceae > Dolichospermum. Next base: position 7,014 of record OMJF01000096.1, read on the forward strand.
TAAAATTTGAACCGAATTACTTAGAATTCACCCCTGGTAAACGTTACAATCTGAAATTAAATAATCCTAGCGCCCAAAAACATTATTTTACTGCTAAAGACTTTGCTGATGGAATTTGGACACAAAAAGTCGAAGCGGGTAAGGTAGAAATTAAAGGTAATATTCACGAACTAGAACTTAAACCTGGTGCAGAAGCAGAATGGGTGTTTGTACCCATAAAATCAGGAAAATATACTTTACGATGTACTATAGCTGGACACACAGAAGCGGGAATGAAAGGAGAAATTGTGATTAAGTGATCATCTCTTCCTAAAGACGCGAAAATAAGTTAAAGTCAATATAGATATTTTTGGCAAAAGATCTCAACAAATTCATACTCAACTAGTAAAGCACCAATAATTTCTCAATTTAATGATGAACATTTTTACCAGCCTACTTTCGCAACCAGTCGAGCTAAAACCAGAAAAACAACAACGGAGAGGGATTGAAATTAAATCCCCCCGCGAAATCGAAATTATGCGCCAATCAGCTAAGATTGTGGCAACTGTCCTCAAAGAAATTTCTGAGCTAGTGCAGCCAGGAATGACAACCGCTGATTTAGATGCTTATGCTGAAAAACGTATCCGGGAAATGGATGCAACTCCTAGTTTTAAAGGATACCATGGCTTTCCGGCTTCCATCTGTTCCAGTATTAATAATGAGGTCGTCCATGGAATTCCTAGCCCTAAAAAGGTAATTCGGTCTGGAGATGTTTTAAAAGTTGATACAGGAGCTTATTACCAAGGTTTTCACGGTGATTCCTGTATTACTATTGCTGTTGGGAATGTCACAACTGAAGCTGCGAGACTGATTAAAATAGCTGAAGAATCTTTATACAAAGGGATTGAACAGGTAAAAGCTGGTGTACATCTTACGGAGATTGCGGGTGCAATTGAAGATCATGTCAAAGCCAATGGTTTTACGGTGGTAGAGCAATTTACTGGTCATGGTGTAGGTAGAAATTTGCACGAAGAACCAGCGGTTTTCAACTATCGAACTCATGAAATACCGAATGTGAAATTACGCTCAGGGATGACCTTAGCAATTGAACCAATTTTAAATGCTGGTTCTAAAAATACCAGAATTTTAGCTGATAGATGGACAGCGGTAACGGTTGATAATGCTTTATCGGCTCAGTTTGAGCATACAGTGTTAGTGACAGATAATGGTTATGAAATTTTGACTGATAGAACGGAACTTTAACTATGATTTAAACTATGATTTTTGTGATTTGTCTGATTTAGTTAACAACTGACCACTAACAACTGACCACTAACAACTAACTACATTGTTAATTCCCACCAAGTTTTTTGACCAACCATACCATCTGCTGATAAATTGCGACGATTTTGAAAGGCTTTAACAGCGGTTTCGGTAATTGGTCCAAAAACGCCATCAACGGGTATTCCATAACCATTAGAAACTAAAAGTTTTTGTAAAACTCTCACGGGTATACCTGAACTACCAAAACTAATCACGGGCATAAGATTCTTATGGATTGTAGGATATCGTATTGATGATTTAATATCTGTTGTTCCCATAATATCCATGTCACCAGCATCAGCCAAAAGAAATTTTACCCGAGAAGAATTGACAGACATTTGTTTTTGTGTAATTTGCTCAAAGATTTTGTGCCGACGAAAAGATATGGCTAAGGGATGAGTTAGAAAAGGTTCACTTAAAGGTTCACTTATTTGTATAAATTCTGGTGGTATAATTTCAGTCGGGGAAATTAACTCAGTTGATTGACTATTTGTTAATGGCACACCATTTTCTAAGTGAAACAGGGTTGGGTTTAATGGAAGATGGGTAATATTTAGTTCTCTTGGATTAAATACACCTATCATCAGCAGTCCGATTTCAGTCATTGTATTTTATAGATATACTTACTCGCCAGGGAAAGGGGAAAAACCAAATATAATTACTGTATAAAACTACTAATCAAGAAGTTGATATCAAAAGGACGATCTGATTTGAGACTATAATAATTATTAATTTTGGTCATCTATCTTCAGGGAGTTAAAATTTTCAAAAAAATATTTATAGCAGATTGCAATGTGTTTTAACATAAAAAAATTCCCAATCTATTTAGATTAGGAATCTGAGACTTTGAATAGAGTAATAGTTTAACCTATTAACCAATACTATTGACAACTGGATGAAAGTAAAAGGCAAAACCTAATACAGTATAAGCTGCTAGAAGTAAAGTTCCTTCTAACCAATTAGATTTACCATCAGAACTAATACTATTAGCAATTAACACTGATACAGCAACGGCTACTAATTCAAATGGGTTAAAATCTAAATCCATGGGTTGACCAATTATCCAACCAGCAATGACTAAAACTGGGGCTACAAATAAGGCAATTTGCATACTTGAACCCACAGCGACAGACATAGCCAGATCCATTTTATTTTTCATGGCTACAGTGACTGCGGTAGCGTGTTCAGCAGCGTTACCGATAATGGGGACTAAAATTACCCCGGTAAATAAGGAACTTAAACCTAATTTAGATGTAGCAACTTCTAGGGAACTCACTAATAATTCTGACTCCCAGGCAACCAATAAGGTACAGACTAAAAGTACACCAGTCCACAACCAAATATTTGGTTTTTCATGGGAAACCTCTTCTTCTCCTTCTATTCCTTCTACGTCTACTACACCAACTTCATACAAATACCCATGAGTTTTCATGGAAAATAGTAGTGTTAAACCGTAAACTATAATTAAAACTATAGCTACGGCTAGAGAGAGATTCTGTACCGTTTTTTCGCTAATACCTGCGGAAGTATAGTTCATTGCAGTTGGTAGTAAAATGGCAATTACCGCCAAGTTCATGGAGGAAGCATTTACCCGCGCTACAACTGACTCAAATGTTTGTTCTTTGTAACGAATACCGCCTAATAACATGGATAAACCCATGACTAGGAGTAAATTACCGATAATTGATCCGGTAATACTGGCCTTGACAACATCAATTAGTCCTGCATTCAGGGCAACTAAGGCAATAATTAATTCTGTAGCATTACCAAAAGTCGCGTTTAAAAACCCGCCCAGAATTGGACCGACTACCACAGCTATTTCTTCGGTCGCTGTACCCATCCAAGCGGCTAGAGGTAGTATAGCTAAGGCAGCAGTGATGAAGATTATTAAGTCTCCCCATTCTAAAAAGTGGGCTGCTAAAGATATAGGTATAAACAGCAGCAGTACGGTGAAAATAATGTTCTTGATTGACATTTTTACCTTAATTTCAGGGGATCTGGCACAGATGTCTGAAATATCATCTACATTTGCACACCTATCATATCTGCCAGGGCTAGTAATTGGTAATGGGTAATTGGCTTCATCTATAGTTGTATTCTTCTTTAGAAATGATTGTGATAAGATTTAGTTTTGTTTCTTATGTTTTATTTATAACTGATTTTGTGAGACAACAATTGTAGAAAGGTAGACATAGCAAGAATCTTTTTCAAAATTGCACATTTATTTGCGTAACAAAATATGACTTCAGCAGCGAAAATACTAAGTAGTTCTGTCTCGATCTTACCATCAGATAAACGGCCTAAATACAGTCCTGAACATGATCCCCTGAAAATTGCTCAAGGTGTTTATGTTACAGTTCATGGTCATTTTTATCAACCCCCTAGAGAAAATCCCTACCTGGATGCCATTGAACGTCAACCCAGTGCTACGCCTTTTCATGACTGGAATGAGCGCATTCATTGGGAATGCTATCGTCCTAATGCTTTTGCAAGGGTATTAAATGACCGTGGAGAAGTTGTGGGGATTGTGAATAATTATGAGTACATGAGCTTTAATATTGGTCCAACCCTGATGTCGTGGTTAGAACGCTACGATGAGTCCGTTTATCAGCGGATCTTGGAAGCTGATGCTAAAAGTTGCCAGCGGTTAAATGGTCATGGCAATGCGATCGCTCAAGTCTATAATCATATTATCCTACCTTTAGCCAACGAAAGAGATAAATACACACAAATTCGCTGGGGTAAAGAAGATTTCCGTTCGCGCTTTGGCCGTGATCCCGAAGGGATGTGGTTAGCAGAAACAGCCGTAGATTATGCCACCTTAGAGGTGTTGGTAGCGGAAAAGATTAAATTTATCATTTTAGCACCTTCTCAAGCAGGGCGTTGTCGTCCTTGCCCGACAGAGGATGATCCCCATAGTCAATGGCATGAGGTAGGAGGTAATCAGATTGATCCTACTCGTCCCTATCGTTGTTATTTAGATAGCAAGGAAAATGGCAAAAAATCACAGGCCTATATTGACATCTTTTTCTATGATGGTCCGATTTCGCGGGATATGGGTTTTAGTGATGTTGTCTATAATTCCCATCATTTTGCGGGGCGAGTGGCAGCGGCTATTCGCGGGGATCATCGTCAGTCCCAATTAATTTCTGTAGCTACAGACGGGGAAACTTTTGGACACCACAAAAAAGGCACGGAAAAGACTTTGGCCTATGCCTTTATTGGTGAGTTTCCTCGTCATGGTTGGACTGTCACCAACTACGCCCATTATTTGAGTTTAAATCCTCCTAGTTGGGAAGTGCAATTAAAGCCCGTCACAGCCTGGAGTTGCGCCCATGGTGTGGATAGATGGCAAGATGATTGTGGTTGTGGTGGTGAAGGGGGTGTGTGGCATCAAAAATGGCGGCGACCATTACGAAATGCGTTAAATTGGTTACGGGATCAGTTAATTGATGTTTATGAAAAACATGGTAGTGTGTTATTCCATAATCCTTGGCAAGCAAGGGACGAATATATTCACGTCATGTCTGACCGTTCTCATGGTAATGTTAGCCATTTTCTATCTCGTCATCAAACTCATAAGCTGGACCCTAGTGAACAGGTGGAGGCTTTACGCTTGTTGGAAATGCAGCGTCATTCTTTACTAATGTTCACTAGTTGTGGCTGGTTTTTTGAGGAAATTTCCCGCCCGGAGGGAACACAAATTTTACGTTATGCTGCCCGTGCTTTAGAATTAGCAGGAGATGTCTCAGGTGTACAGTTAGAACAGGGTTTTCTTAAACGCCTAACTTTAGCTCCTAGTAATGTGGAAGAGTTTAAACATGGGGCAGATATATATCATAAATTGGTATTAACTGCTCACATTGGATTTAAACAAGTTGCTGCCCATTATGCTATCACTTCCTTATTTAACCATCGCAAAAATACTGTTTCTGGACAAGACACAGATAAACAATCCCATGGTAATCATCAGCGAGTCTATTGCTATACTGCCCATGAGTTAGATTACCATAAACAGCGTATTGGTCCGTTAACTATGGTGGTGGGACATTTGCAGCTAATGTCAGATATGACATGGGAAAGTGAAAATTTAATATTTGCTGTACTGCATTTGGGGGGTTGGGATTTTCACTGCTGTATTCAAAATTTCAGCGGTAAACGTAAGTATGGGGAAATCAAAGAAAAGCTGTTTACAGCCTTGGAACAGGCTAGTGTAGCTCATGTTATTTTGGTAATGACTCAATTATTTGGGGGTGAAGCCTTTAGTTTACAAACTCTATTTGCTGAAGAACGTCATCGAATTATGCGGTTGTTAAGCCAGGAAACACTGGCAAGATTAGACCAATTATATACTCAAGCCTATCGTGATAATTACGGTGTGATGATGGCTTTTCATCGAGATGGGTTAGAAGTACCACGGGAATTACAGGTAGCGGCGGAAATTGCTTTAGGCCATCGTTGTCTGATCACATTGCGATGTCTACAGCAAGCGCAGCTATCCCTAGAACAAGATATGAATGAAGCACAATTAAGCTGGAATTTGATGTTAGAATTGGAGGCGATTTCTCATGAAGCTGAACATCTTCGTTGTCAATTAAATATTCACGAAGGTAATCAAATCCTAGAACAATTAATAGTTCGATTATTGTGGCAATTATTGTATGCTACTAATGGCAATTTCGATACAGATATCCAACGTTTAGAACGGTTGATTGATATTGGTCATAAACTGCATCTTGGCATTAATTTAAATCATTCCCAAGAACTATATTGGAGTTGTTTACATAGTCAAATATTGCCACGAATTACTAATATTAACAGTGAAGCAGAAACCATGCAATGTCGTCAATTACTAAAATTGGGACAAAAATTAGCGGTTGATATTAGTCCATTTTTGGATAAATTAGTGTAAGTTTGTAGGGTGGGCAATGCCCACCAAAAGCTAAAATTTTCATCTTTTTTTGGCCTTGGTAAATGAAGGTATGATTTTTTCTCACGCAGAGGCGCTCAAGGACGCTCCAGAGTAAGAGTTTCATTTTTTTGATTTTTCAATTTCATACCCCAATTCAGCAACGCCCTTTTTTTGTGTTGTTATGGCAGTTTGTTACCTGAAAATCTCTTGACTGTTGCCTCTTGTCTTGCCATGATTATGGGATTTATAATGTTAATTAAAAACCGTTATCGTTTGATCAAACAGATTGCTAAAGGGGAATTTTATCAAACATTTCTTGCAGTAGATGAAAATCAATTTCCTCCCCTTACTTGTATTGTTCAAAAATTGTCATTTCCAAAACAAACACTTAAAGATTTTGAATATCAAGTACAGCAATTAACAGAATTAGGTAAACATCCTCAAATACCCACATTAATCACTCATTTTACAGAAGATAAATATAATTATTTAATTCAGGAATTTATCGAAGGTGATAATTTATCTACTGTCTTGGAAAAGCAAGGTGTTTTTCATGAAAATCAGATTTGGCAAGTTTTAAAAACTTTATTACCAGTTCTCAGTTTTATTCACAATCATCAAATTATTCACCGCAATATTAACCCAGAAAATATTATTTCGCGGACTGTTAACGAAAATCAAAATTTATTAGAAAATCTATTTTTAACTGATTTTACAGTCGTTAAATTTGTGAATAGAAATCAATTAAAACATGATAAAGATGATATAGTTGGGAGTCCAGAATATATTTCTCCAGAACAAATACAAGGTAAAGCCGTTTTCGCAAGTGACTTATATAGTTTAGGTGTAACTTGTATTTATTTACTAACTCACATACCACCATTTGAATTATTTAATATTACTCATAATAGCTGGATATGGCGAGATTATTTAACTAATCAAATTAGTGAACATTTAGCGCAAACCCTTGATAAACTGGTAAAACACAATTTACAAGAACGCTGGAAATCGGCAGATGAAATTATTTACAATTTGGGAATTAAAGCTAATTATTCCCGTTTATCATCTCATATTTCCCAGGATTATTGGCAACTTAATTATACAATCAAAAATCAAATTCATAGTCCTATTAATACCATAGCATTAAGCCATGATAGTCAAATTTTAGCTAGTGGCGAGGATGATAAAAGTATTAAATTATGGGATTTAAAAACTCAACAATTAATAGCTAACTTGAAAGGACATACCCAAGCTATAACGGCAGTTAAATTTCATCACAATGGCACAATTTTAGCCACCGCTAGTGATGATAAAACTATCAAATTATGGGACACAAAAACATTAACAATAATTCAGACTTTAAGCGGACATTCCCACGCTGTCAAATCTCTAGCATTTCATTCTCATGGGCAAATTTTAGTCAGTGGAAGTTGGGATAAAACTATTAAAATATGGGATATAAATACAGGTTTAGAACTTCACACTTTAACTGGACATAAATTACAAGTAAATGCTGTTGCTTTTAGTCCCCAAAGAGAACTTTTAGCTAGTGCTAGTCATGACAAAACAGTTCGTATTTGGCAAATACAAAACGGAAAATATAACTTATTAACAACTCTTTTAGGTCATACTTGGGCGGTTTTGACAATTGCATTTAGTCCCACCAATCAAAATTTATTGGCAACTGGTAGCGGTGATAATACAATTAAATTATGGGATGTTCACACTGGTGAATTAATTAGCACACTTTCCGGTCATTCTTGGTCAGTAGTAGCTGTAGCCTTTAGTACAGATGGGGAAATGCTAATTAGTGGCAGTTGGGATAAAACAGTGAAAATTTGGCAAATTAGCACAAAATCAGAAATTACCAGCCTTGTAGGTCATACAGACTCAGTATCTAGCGTTGCTATTAGCGATAATACAGAATTAATTATCAGTGGTAGTAAAGACAAAACAATCAAATTATGGTATATGTGACAATTATCCGGGGATGATAATAGGTTTAGGACTAGCAAGAATTTCTCTTGACTTTTCTAGAGACAGGGAATTTAGGGTAAATACTTAAACTAAGTATAACAGATAACAGGGTGTGATGATTGGTGGTAATTTTACTTAATTAGCCGTTACCAATCACCAATTACCCATTACTAACCTAAAATAATCAGGCGCTACCAGTGAAGGCAACTTCTGGAAATTTTAATTGCGCTTCTGCCATTGGGCGTTTTCTGCCTTCTTCTTGCCAGTAATTAATTACTTCCGTGGCTTTATTGAGCAACTCCACGCGGTCAACATCTGTAATCCAATGTTTGGATTCTAACTCTTTTTTTAGCTCTTCCCAGGCATCATTTCTGGGCCAAAAAAAGTATTTGGTTAAGGGACTAGAACCTTTACCAACCACTTGGTCAACTGCGAGGGCGACGTTTTCGTCTAACCAGAGAATTTTTAAAATGAACTTGGTCAATTACACCTCCGGGGAATATCCGGGTTTTTTGCTTGAGTTTGCGACCCCTTATTCTAACACAATCTTTGACTAATTGGCCAATAAATACAATAAATATTGGTAAAATCTGATTTTTTTAGTTATTTTCTTATTTTCCCTAAATGCACGTATATTTGCGTGCTAAAAAGTGTTTTAATTATTGTATTTACAATTTATTAGATTTAATTTATATTTAATTTGCTTAACTGAGTTTTTTAAAGCTTATCATCCAAATTCCCCATTCTCTTGAAAAAAATTAGGTTTGCTGATACTATTAATAACTCAGTTTTTGTGGGTAAGATAATTATTTCTTGGTAGTGAAAATGGTAGTAAACATCATCAACATTCCCCCTACTAAAATCATAATTGCTAATCCTCCGGTGACTAGATCTAAAGTATTGTTATCTATGGTCATATTATTCATACTTCTCTAAATTGTACATCATAAATAATAATACACAAATAATAATACACAGCTACAAATTAATAATGAAGATGTTGATCAAAAAGTGGCCAATTTTTTACAAATTTTACAAAAATGTCCTGGTCTGCGATTGGGAAAAGATAAGTTATGATTTATTAGCATAGGTGACTCATCTTGCACACAAAGAAAATCCATCTGCGTGGGTTTTAAGACACTGTGAACACACAATAAAGTATATTTTCCAGGAATACTACTATGTATCAAACAGATCCACCTCCTTCACCCCAAGAAGTGTTACCAACGATGTATGATCTCAAAAGTGAAGATCCACAGGAGAAAGGTTTGCCTGATCAATTTCATTTATTACAACCCCGTTTATTAGACGAAACTTTTAATTCTTCTACCTATCCTAGCCACAAAATCTTTACCGCTAGTGATATGAATCTCTATTATGATCCTCATCATCCCATATCGTATAAAAGACCAGATTGGTTTGTATCTGTGGGTGTTTCTCCCCTTTATAAAAATGGTGATTTACGACTGAGTTATGTAATTTGGCAAGAGGGAATTACTCCCTTTATTATCGTGGAATTACTATCACCAGGAACAGAAAAAGAAGATTTAGGAAAGACTTTACGAGATGTGGAAAAACCGCCAACAAAATGGGAAGTGTATGAACAGATTTTAAGGATTCCCTATTATGCTATTTTTGACCGTTACACATATACATTTAGAATGTTTAAATTAGATGGTGGTCGTTATGCGGAAATAGATTTATCATCATCAAATTCTCGTTTTTGGATACCAGAAATAGAATTAGGGTTAGGAGTGTGGGACGGGACCTATAATAATATTCAGCAGCCTTGGTTACGGTGGTATGATGTTTCTGGTAATTGGGTTTTAACTCCAATGGAACAGGAAAGACGACAGAAAGAAAGATTGATAGAACAGTTAAGAAAGCTGGGGGTAGAACCTGATATTTAATTTGTCAGAATCAGGATATCCAGGATTTAAGGATTTACAGGATTTGATAAAGTTATCATCTTCATGATTCTATTATCTATCAGACAAGTGGTAGCATCTGGGCAACTACAATTTCTAAATCAGGAAAATCTAAAGGAGATATTTTTTGATGTTCTGTGATAATTTCTTGATTTTGATAACCTTCTGTTGTGGGATTTCTAAATACAATTAATTCGCGTTTCACTACATCTAACACCCAATAATCCTTAATTCCTGCTTGAGAATAAGCTTTAGCTTTAATTTCTGTATCTAGTTTTAAACTACTATCTGCAACTTCGATAATTAAATAAATTTCTGTTGGGGTAGGATGATGATCTGCATAGTCCAAAGGATCTATTTTCACTACAGCAACATCTGGTTCAGGTTCAGACCTTTCATTTAATTTTACAGGGTCTTGAATAGCTATACAAGCCTTATGACCTATTCTGTGTTCTAATAGTTTATATGTTCTTCCCACTGCTGAACGGTGGGCTATTCCTTTAGCAACCATCCAAATTATTTTCCCTTCTAATAATTCTACTCGTTCACTGGGATCAAATATTCCTGCTTCAGCCATTCTGTGGTACTCTTCAACAGTCCACAGCCGCAATTGTAAAGGTGATTCTGTGGTTTGCATAGTTAATTCGGGTAAATATTTATTCACTATTATATTATATATAATTATATAATAATTTATCTCATAGCGTAGCGTGGCGCAAGCCATATCAGGGTGTCCAGAATTTAAGGATTTACAGGATGTTTTATGAGATAATGGAAATTAACCAACCGTAATCAATATCAAGGTGTGAAAAAATGAACTTACAAAAGTTACAACCTAGAGCAGCATTAAATAAAGCATTTCTAAAAGTTAACCCCTTTAGAAAGGATATTGAGAACTTTAAACATCATTTTCTCAGTCTACTGAATAAAATCAATGAATCAGAATCTGAGGAATTTCATAAAAATCTGATTGTGAGTTTTTTAACTAATACATTTTATGGAGAAAATAATTTTATTAATACTAAAGGAAGAAATGATTTAGTTATTCATAATGGTAAAGATGCTAAAAGTACAGTAGGTGTAATTTTAGAATTTAAAAAACCCACAAATAAAAGCGAAATGCTCAAAGTTGATAATTTAAACACCAAAGCTTTGCAAGAATTAGTTTTATATTTTCTGCGGGAACGTTTGACAGCTAAAAATTTAGAAATTAAGTATTTAATAGCGACTAATATTTACGAATGGTTTATTTTTGATGCTCAGAGTTTTGAGAAATTATTTGTAGAAAATAAATCTCTAGTTAAACAATTTACAGATTTTGAAGAAGGAAGACTAACCAGCAAAAAAACTGAATTTTTCTATAAAGAAATTGCTCAACCTGCTATTACTGAAATTACCGATAAAATTACATTTACCCATTTTGATATTCAAGAATATCAGCAATATTTACAACCTGGTAAAAATCCCGAAGAACATCAATTAATTTCTTTGTTTAAACTATTTTCTCCAGAACATTTATTAAAATTACCTTTTACTAATGACAGTAACACCCTAGACAAAGGATTTTACAACGAACTATTACATATTATCGGTTTAATAGAAATTAAAGAAGGTGGTAAAAAGCTGATTCAACGGAAAAAAGAAACTGAAAGAAATCAGGGTTCATTAATAGAAAACGCTATTTCCCAAATTGACA
>OMJF01000097.1 GCA_900299285.1 Anabaena sp. 54
AGACAAAACCTGCCTACGCAGGTTTCAAATCCTTAATTTTTCCTTAGTCCACGCAGGTGGACTTTGCTTGTGTAGTAGCGATTTATAATCGCCATAAACCTTTAAGATAACCTCTTATCGTCTGACCAAGAAATTAAAGTAGAAGTCGGGGATCTGGTGCTGGAGTCACAAATATCTGGGAATCAAAATCTAGTCTTCAGGACACTCTTTAACCTTGTTAGATACCCACTTTTTACAACCTAGACCCAAAAAACCCCCTCTTTCTTCACAATATCCTTTATCAACCTCTTTTTTTTCTCTAGGAATTTCTGACACTGTAGAACTTTCACGGACAGATGCAAAAAATTGTCCTCTCTCCACTACTGAATTATCCTGTTTAATCTCATATTCAAATTCATTTTTGTAATTTTGTCTCACAACAAATACACGATCACTATGCCTAGTTCCAGCACTTACTCTGGTGAACTCAGAGGATCTACCTTTACTATAATCCCGATCAGTGTAGGGGAAATTATCAGGAGATATACCTCGGGAAACGTTTCTGATAATCACCCTTCTACCTTTTTTTGGCGGTTCACTTGAGGATGTAAACCAGGCTTTAGTGTCACCTATATAAGTTTGAGTGCTAGGACATTCACCCACATACTTATACAAAGGCAAAACTATTTGATTAAGTTCTGATTGTCCCTCAACTTCAAAACCAATTTCTGGCTGGGTAGAAGCAGATTGTCCCCAACTAGCAAAGGATTGCATTAATACTAATGGAGTGGATAATGCCAAGATTTTGATCAAATAGGATAGGTACAAGATTCTTTTTGACATTTTTTTCACCGAATTTAAAAGAAATAAGGATAAAATCAGGAATTTATAGGCTATTTAGTCAATAAGCTGAAGTTATTGAACTAATAGACTAATTGTTGGGTGGAAATCATCAGTATATACACTTGCACGAGTTACAAGGCGACAATCATAAGGGGATTATATCTTGCAACTATCTAAATAGGCAACAAATTTGCCCCAGACTGGTCCGTCTAAAAATGCTCTGGGTAGATGCCCTTTAGGAGCTTCTAAAGAATATTTAAGCTGATCACCATATAAGTATCTGCCTCGATAACGCCAGCCCAAGTCGGTAGCAAAATCTTCAAAATGTTCGTTTGTTGGTTCAAATTTACTACCAAATAAACTCTTCCATGTTTGTGCTTGCACTGAAAACCCAAAGCGTCCTTGGCTCTTATTTTGCCAAACTCGATTAATAGCACTTAAATTTTCACAGGATAATCGAGAAATTGTTTTATCATTAAGTGATCCGGAGGCTTGACTAATTTGTAACATTAAAGACTTTGTTTCTTGATCAGCCCCTTGCCAATTACCTTCAGATAATAATTGTTCCAATTTACGAGTAATGGAAAGGTCTACAGTATTACCTTTGGTTGCTACAAGGTCTACAGTTTTGGCTTTGGTTGGTATTTCTACTTCTTTCTTGGGCGCAATTCCAACCCCAATAGGAGGTTTCTGACCAGTGAGAGAGTAAAAGATATTAATGGGAATTGCTGCATTAAATCCTGTTTTTCCTGCGGCGGACGCTCCTGTTTCTTTTTGTGCCGTCGTCGGTTTTTTTAGAGGTATAACGGGTATTATTCGTTTCCGTCTTACCGTGGTCTCCGAACCAGTGGGATCACTTTTATCTCTATCACCTTGTCCGTGGATACCGATGACTCTACCAGAATCATCAAACACTGGTCCGCCACTGTTACCAGTTTTTGTAGCTGCATCATATACTAGTGTATAACCGTTATCCTCGCCGGGAGCAAAGGTAACTACTTTACCTCGTGTCACAGTATATGTTCTCTCAGTCCCCTTCCTGCCAAAAATAGTGGGAAAGCCAGCAACCTTAATATCTGCCTCAAGTTTTACCTCTTCAGAATTGCCTAAAGTAGCGACAGGATAATTTTCCTCCGCTTCAAATGTTACTGTAGCCAAATCCGGGTCATTGTCATTTTTCTGTAATACTTGACGGTCTTTTATAGGATAATCTTTACCGCTGTGAGTACGAATTGTGTAAGTAATGTCTGTACTACAGGTAATTTTTTTCCTTCCTATGATTGCATCACAAACGACATGATTAGCGGTTAAAACTGTGTAAGTTTTTCCTTTCTTGTCAATAATCACACCTGATCCACCGGGAGAGCTACCATCTTGGGTATTGATTTGTACTGTGGTTTGTTCGAGGGTGTCCTGAACTCTTTCCGCCTGCACTGGTGTTAAGTTTGTGACAGAGAAAAGCAGGGAAATTGTGACTGAGAAGACAGAGTAATTATTTTTCAGTAGCTGGTAGGATAAATTCATATCTACACCTTTAATCACCTGAATACAAAGGTATCACAGTTATTGTAGAAGATCAATGAGTCAGGTCATTTAGTCCTGTCTGATAGTTGAAATCCGTTAAAACTGACTACTTTTGGTGCGTTACGCTGTCGCTAACACACCCTACGTACTTAAAATCGCATTACCTGACTTTCCTTAGCAGTCACTCAGTCCATTGTTGCTGTTAGGCGATCGCTAGTAATATTTCTTATTTTTAGTACAAAATATAACATCAATAACAGAAAAAAAATAGAAAAAATCCGAATCAACCGATGGTGACACTCTTGATGCAGAATGTGGGTGTAATCATCATCCAAACTACTCAAAAACAGGCGACCAAATTTCAGAAATTGCCACTTCCCAACCAGGTAATAAATCAGGAAGAGTTAAAATATCACCATCTTGGAAAATTACTGTTTCTCCATGACAAGAAACCTCTACGGTTCTTGTTTTGGGATTAATTAAAATCCCAACTTTTGCACCTAAATTCATAAAATCTTCAATCTTTGTTCTCAGTTTATCTAAAGAATCAGTTTTAGATTTGACTTCAACTACTAAATCAGGAACTAATTCTGCATAATCTTCCGTTGATTTTTTCAGGCGATTAGCACAAACAAAAGATACATCAGGCGCACGTAAATCAGAATTTGGTAATTTAAACCCCGCACTAGAACCAACTACACGCCCTAGTTTACGAGGTCTTACCCAGTTACCCAAAATTCGCGCAAACTCAGTCCCTACTTCTTCCGATTCATAACCTGACGGACTCATAATAATGATACTCCCATCTACTAATTCCAGGCGATAGTCAGGGTATGCTATCTGTATTTCTTCTAGTTCTTTGACTGTAAAAGACATGATGGTTTTCTCCTGAAATACTATAAAGTCTCTATTCCCAGCCATATTATTCATCATGCCAAATTTCTTCCTTTACCCTGACCGGCAATTTCGCTAAATCTGGCAACTCCACCGCCTCCACATCTGTGATTTTATCTTTAATATTAATAGGTATATTCACTGGTTGGCGTTCCTCCACCCAGCAAGTAGCCACAGGTAAAGTTTGTTCCAATTCATCCAAGGGACGAGGAATTACCATCACTGCATTTAACTCACCAATGCGTTCCGCTTCAAACATTCCTGCTTCCACAGCTACAGCTACATTAGCCACCGAACCACGAATGATGGCCGTACACAAACCAGCACCAATCTTTTCATAGGAGGCCAAATGTACATCAGCAGCTTTCAGCATGGCATCACAAGCTCCCACCATAGCGGGAAAGCCGCGAGTTTCCACCAACCCAATGGCTTGATTACTCAAACGGCTGTATCTACCATCTCCCATAAATCGAGTCAGACGGTTAATAGGTAGAACTATATCTAAATTAGGATAGGGACGGGGAATGACTAAACTAGACACCAACTGTCCAAACTGTTCAGCAGTTTGTACACCTGCTTCTACAGCCAATCGCACATCAGCGATACCACCTCGGACAATGGCGGTACAATGACCACTACCAATTTTTTCATAGCCAACTAAGTGGACTCCAGCCGACTTTAACATCATGTCAGCGGTGCCAACTATAGCGGGGAAACTGAGAGTTGAGACTAAACCTAAAGCAGTATCTTTGAGGTTATCACGGGGACGTTCTGCATGAATATTGCTCAAAGCACTTTCATTATATGTTTCCATCTACATTTTCCAGGATAAGGTTCGTATAGCGTCTTCAATCACAAAAGAATGAAAACTAGCATTTGAATATGGACTTGGGTTCACACTTCATACTTAACACTTAACCTGAAGAATTGTCAGAGTTTTGGTTGCCCAAAGATTGTCTATGGGGAAATAATGTACTCAGCAGCCTATTTATGCTACCTTGTCCATAAATTTGTGTACCAAAAATATTGTGAGTTTCAAGATTTGACTGACTGGGTTTTAGGTTCTCAGAACATTCTTCTGTAGACTCGGGGAGCGTAGTTTTTTCAGATATAGAATCACTTACCACGGCGGTTTCTTCTACCGGAGGAGACTGGCTTTTCGGTGTGGGTGAAGGTGGAGATACTGGTGTAGATTGGTGTTTAAATTCCAGAAAAGCCGCCACCGAGAGTTGAGTTGAGGAAATTGCTTGTTCCTGTTTCTCTGGTTTCTCTGGTGAAAAATTAGAAGATTCTGCTTTTTCCCCTAATTTCTCTGGTTGAGAATTAGAAGACTCTGGTTTTTCCGGTGACGGTTCAACAACCTGCCGACTAGTATCCCCCAAAATTGAACCAGGGGCAATCACTTGTCCTGGCGCTACGGAATAGTTAAAAACCGTTGTCGCAGCACCAATACAGGCATTAGCCCCAATTTTGCCTTGACCAACCATCAAAAAACCGGCTCCCAGGTTTGCTCCTGGTTCTATTTCTAGAACACCCTCACTTACTTGCAGAATTGACCCCATACCCAGGCATACCCCAGCACCAATGACAATTCTACTGTTAGTAGCTGCTTGGAGAATTATTCCCGGAGCTAATACTGCACTGGGATGAATAATCACGTCGCCATAAATATGTGTATCAAACCTATCGCTCAGTTGTAGCAGCGATACTGACATGAAATTTATTACCTCGGAAGCCGGAAATGGACGATATATTAGCTAATGGGTAATGAGTAATTGGTAATGGGTAATTGGTAATTGGTATTAGATGATTATTGCCTCTTACCTCTTGCCCTTTCCCTCTTGCCCTTTCCCTTTTCCCTACTCCTATGGACGCTGAATAATTGCCTCTAATACGCGGCGTTTTGCTTTCGGGTCTGTACCCACTAAACGCACATACTCGCCTGGATATTCAGAAACATACCCTTCTAATGTTGCGATCGCTTCTCGTTGAGATGTAGCCTGAATTTGTCCCGCCACTGTCCAAGTACCTGTGCGGAAGCGGCGTTGATCTACGTGTTCAACTGCAATTTTTGCCCCACTAGACAACAACTGACGCAATTGATCTACTATTTCTGCACTTAAACTAGTGCTGGTAACTGTCGCCGTTGCTGTCGCTGTCGCCGTTGCCGAATTTGTACTTGTAAATGATTTTGTACTACCAGAAGACACTACAGGTCCGTTTGGTCTTTGGATAATTGCTTCCAATACGCGACGTTTAGCTTTGGTGTCAATGCCAATTAAACGTACATAATCACCTTTATGGGACTCTATACACTCTTCTAAAGCAGAAATAACTGCTTGAGTAGATGTAGATTGAATTGGTTCACAACTGTTCCAAGAACCTGTACGGAAACGTCGTTCATCTACGTACTCTGTGCCAATCTTGTAACCACTGGCCAAAAGTTGACGAATTTGATCTAGGGTTTCTGCACTCAATTTCCCACTACCAACGGCATTCCCGTTACCATTACCATTGTAACTGCCAACGGATGCAGCCGCAGGTGCTTTAAAGCTAGATGTACCAGCAACTACACCATCAGGACGTTGAACGATTGTTTCTAATACCCGTCTTCTGTTGTTATCAATACCAAACAGACGCACATATTCACCGCTATGGTCTCGCAAACATGATTCTATAGCAGAAACAGCCTCACCTAAAGACCGGGTTTCAATGGCTTGACAACTCTGCCAAGAACCTGTACGGAAACGTCTTTGGTCTACGTGTTCTGTGCCAATTTTAAATCCTTGTTCTAGTAGATAACGTAATTGATCTACTGTTTCTGCACCTAAGCTATAACTAGCCACGTCACTGCTCCTTTCTAACTCTTCAATTTCAATGCTTGTATAAGATTTATCTGCTGCAAGATTAAGTTCATCCCGAATGGGTGCAATACACTTGCTATCTGCAGCGCAGTGATAACCAGCCCGCAAAGCCTGATTAATTCCGACTACATGGTGAGCAAATTCTTGATCCTGCACCTGGACATCTGGTAATCTATCCGCTTGCTGCTGGGTAGTAATTATTGACCCAGAAGCTACGTATTTACCCGGTGGAATTTCCACATCTTGAATTAATGCGTGCATCATAATAATGCAGCCAGCACCCACTCTGGCATTAAATACCGTAGAACGAAAGCCAATAAAACAACTATCGCCAACGTAAGCAGGTCCATGAATTAGTGCCATGTGGGTAATGGAAGCACTTTTGCCGATCCATACCGAGTATTTCTGGCCATCATCACCAATAACTCGGCCTTGCTCCAACCCGTGAATAACTACACCATCTTGAATATTAGTATTTTCACTAACACAAAACGGTGTACCTTCATCTGCTCTAATGGAAGTTCCTGGAGCAATTATGACATTTGCACCTATATTGACATCACCAATTAGGTTACAAGAAGAGTGTACAAATGCAGTTTTATCGATATTTGGTTCGGCTAAACTCCTTGACCACGGGGTTGGGGGTGCCGCCGTGCTGCGGACTACCATTGCGAGATTCCTCCTGAAATAAGCTTTTTGTCAGTTCTCAGTGGTCAGTTGTCACCTGTGACCTGTTACCTGTTACCTGTTTCTGACTATCTATAATTGGTCTTTTTTGCTGTAAATGACACGATCTTCAACATAAATGGTATCTATAATTGCCACCACTGCTGCATCTAAGGGTCGTTGTTCATTGCCCAGCACTTGACGAGCAGCACTGCCGCGACTGACAAGTACCCACTCATTCACTCCTGCCCCCACACTATTATCGGCTGCTACCTCGTATACTGGCAGGAGATTGCCATTTTCATCTACCAATTGCAACATCAGCAGTTTCACACCCCGCAGACTGGGATCTTTTTGGGTGCTAGTTACTGTGCCACGAACTCTGGCAATTTGCATGATTAATTATGGTCTTCTACCGAAAGGGCGAATTGTGTTTACACCTTCCCGGAATTGTTCTACATCTTCGGTATATCGAATTGGTAGGACATATTCTAAGTTTTCGTGGGGACGCGCAATAATGTGGGTAGATAGAACTTGTCCACCATTGACGCGCTTCACTGATTCTACTCCAGCACCTACTGAAGCTTGAACTTCGGAAACGTCACCACGGACGATAACTGTCACTCGACCACTACCGATCTTTTCATATCCTACCAAGGTAACACGCGCAGCTTTCACCATCGCATCAGCAGCTTCTACTACTGCGGGAAAGCCTAGTGTTTCTACCATTCCTACTGCAATTGACATTTTTTTGTCCTTAAATTAAATTTTTACCTGTACCAGATTTAATCTCAAGCCACCAGTCTCGTTAATGATTTTCGTTTAAACGGTCAGCCCTTCTACAACTAGACTAAGCGCGAAACTGTTCTACTGCTTCTGTATAACGAATTGGTAGGACATATTCTAGGTTTTCGTGGGGACGAGCAATGATGTGTGTAGACACTACTTCACCGCCGTTGACTCTTTTGGCCGCTTCAATACCAGCCGCAACTGAAGCCTGCACTTCAGAAACATCTCCCCTCACAATCACTGTAACCCGAGCGCTGCCAATTTTTTCATATCCCACTAAGGTAACACGGGCAGCTTTTACCATGGCATCAGCAGCTTCTACTACGGCAGGAAAGCCTTTAGTTTCAATCATTCCAACTGCAATGGGCATCGCAGAACTCCTCAAAAATTAATCGTTTTAGAACTAGCGGTAGAAATTTTGCACAAGAATGCTCACTTTGCAAAATATCGCCATATTTAAGCTTATGAAACCTTGGCATCCTTGGCAACATAAATTACTATAATAGTTTGTCATAAAATATATTAAAAAAACTTAACAAAACTTTATACGGTCTTTTGTGATCTTCAAATTCACTGATCCCTAGAGTGACAGCTTATGCTTTATAATTTCTTTATCACTTCTAGAACCACTACAGTTCATAGCCTTACCTAATTCTTTAATGAGGAGGATTAGCACAAGCTAGTTATGTCCTAGATGGGCTATTGGCTATATCTTTAACTTGGTTATTTTCATAAATACTGAGTGAAAATTCTCAAATTTTACAAATGTACATGAAAAACTAATTTAAAACAGCAGGAAGGGAAAAATGTTATTCTATAAATAATAGAATATCTACAATGTGACAGCATTATTTAATGACTCGATCACGGGCTATTTTCAAGCAAAAATGCCTAAGATATTTAGCTGAAAAAGTTAAGAAAACATGGATTTTCTGAGAAAATTTTCTTTTTGAGCAAAGGATTATTTAAAGGCTGTTTAAAAGCATCGAAACTCAGTTGTCAAGGAAAATTTTAGATGAATGAATTTCTATTTTTAACAAGTTGGTTCGTGCCTCTTTATAGTTTACTAGGGGCAATTTTAACTTTGCCCTGGAGCATAGGAATTATCCAACGCACAGGACCTAGACCCGCAGCATACTTGAATTTGCTGACTACCATCTTAGGTTTTATTCACAGTCTATTAGTATTTAAAGATGTCTGGAATCGAGAACCAGAATATTTACTAATAACTTGGTTTCAAGCAGCTGATTTTCAATTATCTTTCGCTTTAGAAATTTCTGTGGTCAGTGTGGGAGCAACTGTTTTAATTACCGCATTAAGTCTATTAGCACAAATTTATGCCCTGGGCTACATGGAAAAAGACTGGTCTTTAGCCCGATTTTTTGGTCTATTAGGATTTTTTGAGGCCGCCCTTATTGGTTTAGCAATTAGTGATTCCCTCTTTCTCAGTTATGCTTTACTTGAGGTTCTCACTCTTTCCACCTATTTACTCGTAGGATTTTGGTATGCTCAACCTTTGGTAGTCACAGCAGCACGAGATGCCTTTTTGACGAAACGGGTAGGCGACCTGTTACTGTTAATGTCCGTTGTCACCCTTTCTACCCTGGCTGGTAGCTTAAATTTTTCCGATTTGTATGAATGGGCGCAAAGTGCTAATCTAAACCCAATTACATCCACTTTACTCGGTTTGGGTTTAATTGCAGGTCCTGCTGGTAAATGCGCCCAATTCCCACTGCATCTGTGGTTAGATGAAGCTATGGAAGGTCCAAACCCAGCTTCAGTTATGCGAAACTCTTTAGTGGTAGCAGGGGGTGCTTATATTCTCTACAAGATTCAACCATTATTATCTTTATCCCCTATTGCTTTAAATACTTTAGTGGTGGTGGGAATAATGACAGCAGTGGGCGCAACATTAGTATCTATCGCCCAAACTGATATTAAGCGAGCGCTCTCCCATTCTACTAGTGCTTATATGGGATTGGTGTTTTTGGCAGTGGGTTTAGAACAAGGTGGAGTGGCTTTAATGTTACTCCTAAGTCATGCTATCGCCAAAGCCCTATTATTCATGAGTTCTGGTTCAGTTATCTATACCACCCAAACCCAAGATTTAACAGAAATGGGAGGTTTATGGTCAAAAATGCCAGCTACAACCACAGCTTTTATCGTCGGTTCAGCAGGTATGGTGACACTACTACCATTAGGCAGTTTCTGGGCAATGTTAGCATGGGCTGATGGACTGGTCAAAGTTAGCCCCTGGGTAATTGTGGTTTTAATTTTGGTTAATGGCCTCACAGCTTTGAATTTAACTAGGGTATTCCGCTTAGTTTTCTGGGGAAAATCTCAACCAAAAACCCACCGCGCCCCAGAAGTCTCCTGGCCAATGGCATTACCAATGGTGACTTTAACCATACTTACCCTATTTTTGCCATTAATGCTACAACAATGGTATTTATTACCTAGCTGGGAAAGTTTAGATGGCTATATAGTTGGTTCTCTATTCGCTTCCACTCTGGCTGGAGTAACTCTTGGCACTACTATTTATCTTCACAAAGCTTGGTCAAGATCCAGAATTTTAATCTGGAGATTTTTACAAGACTTATTAGGCTATGATTTTTACATAGACCGCATTTACCGCTTAACGATTGTAAGTGCTGTAGCGCTGTTATCCAAAATATCTGCGTGGAGCGATCGCTTTTTGGTAGATGGTCTAGTCAACTTAGTCGGCTTTGCGGCAATTTTTAGCGGACAAAGTTTAAAATACAGCATTTCTGGTCAATCCCAAGGCTATATGCTCACAATTATCTTCGTTATCAGCATCCTGGGTTTTATCATTAGTTTCTCATTGGGTTTATTCGATAAATTGCCTTTTTAGGTCATTAGTCAGCGGTAATGGGAAAATTATCTTTTCCTACCCCTTCTCCCTCTCTCCCCCGACTCCCTTAACTTCTATGCTCAGTACATTGATTTTACTGCCGTTAATTGCTGCGGCTTTCATTGGTTTTTATCCGGCTACCATCTCTGGTAAACTCGCCCGCATCCTAGCTTTAGTTTTTAGCGGTATTATTTTTCTATGGAGTATTTTCATAGCCATTCAGTTTAATTCCAGAGAAATGGGTCAACAATTTACAGAATCCCTACCTTGGGTAGATGCCATTGGTTTAAATTACAATCTGGGTGTAGATGGTTTATCTCTACCGTTATTACTTCTGAATGGACTATTAACTTGTATTGCTATTTATAGTAGTGATGAATCTCAACAACGTCCTAGATTTTACTATTCCCTAATTTTTCTCTTAACCACCGGCGTAATTGGCGCATTTTTAGCACAGGATTTATTATTGTTTTTCCTGTTTTATGAGTTGGAATTAATACCCCTGTATTTGCTAATTGCTATTTGGGGAGGTGCAAGACGAGGTTATGCAGCCACGAAATTTCTCATTTATACCGCTTTTTCGGGAATCGTTATTTTAGCTAGTTTCCTGGGTATAGTTTGGTTAAGTGGTTCTCCCAGTTTTGCACTCTTGACCTTAAATACGCAAAATCTGCCCTTAGCTACCCAAATTTTACTCCTTGTAGGCATTTTGGTCGCTTTTGGCATTAAAATCCCCCTCTTTCCCTTCCATACTTGGCTACCAGATGCCCACGTTGAAGCTTCTACACCTATATCTGTTCTCTTGGCTGGAATACTATTGAAGTTAGGGACCTATGGCCTACTGCGATTTGGTATGAATTTGTTACCAAATGCTTGGGCTTATTTAGCACCTTACTTAGCTATATGGGCAGTAATTAGTGTATTATTTGGTGCTTCTTGTGCGATCGCTCAAACGGATATGAAAAAAATGGTAGCTTATAGTTCTATCGGACACATGGGCTATGTCTTATTAGCCGCCGCCGCATCTACTCCTCTAAGCGTATTAGGGGCAGTTATGCAAATGATTAGTCATGGATTAATATCCGCTATGTTATTCCTGTTAGTAGGAGTTGTGTATAAAAAAACTGGTAGCCGAGATTTAAACGTGGTTCGGGGACTACTCAACCCAGAACGCGGTTTACCCCTGATTGGTAGTTTAATGATTATGGGAGTTATGGCTAGTGCAGGTGTACCCGGAATGGTAGGATTTATTTCCGAATTTATCGTTTTTAGGGGCAGTTTTGCAGTTTTCCCCCTCCAAACATTGTTGGGAATGTTAGGAAATGGTTTAACTGCCGTTTATTTCTTAAATCTTGTCAATCGTGCCTTTTTTGGACGGTTATCAGAGGAAACTTACAACCTACCTCGTGTTTACTGGAGCGATCGCCTTCCTGCTATTATTTTAGCTGTATTTATCCTTATTTTCGGCATTCAACCCACCTGGTTGGCACATTACACCGAAACCACAATTACCACCATGGTAAACACCAGTAATCTAGTACACAACAATGAGAATAAAATAGCTATTCAAAATAGTTAAAAGTCGTATTATTCAGCCTTTTAACTTTTAATTTCCAATTCAATTACAGGAGAATTTCTATGGTGAAAACTGAAAAAAAGCCCGCTTACAATTCCCTATCTGAATATGTTGAACGCTTACAAAACGGTGGTGCATTACTCAAAGATACTCCCGACAACGTTTTAGAAGTTGTTGGCATTCTCAAAAGTTATGGTATAGTTTTAGATGCCTATTCTAAAAACCTTATTTACATCGCTGAACATCAATTTTTAGTGTTTTTTCCCTTCTTTAAATATTTTGATGGTGATATTTCTTTTGCTAAATTAATTCGTCATTTATGGCATGATCGGATTAATTTTGAATATGCTGAATATTGCATGAAAACTATGATGTGGCATGGTGGAGGCGGTTTAGACGCATATTTAGATACTCAGGAATTTCAAGATAGAGCAAAAACCGTTATTGCTGCTAAATTTAAATATAATCCGCTGCTGTTGGGATTAAATCAACTATTTCCTGAATTTTTAATAGAACAGTTACGAGTTTCAGCTTATTACACTGGTTTAGGTCAATTTTGGCGCGTCATGGCTGATATGTTTCTCAATTTATCAGACCGCTATGACAACGGCGAAATTAAATCTATTCCCCAAGTTGTAGAACATATTAAACTGGCTTTAGTTGCAGATGCAATGAAACCAATTACATACAGCGTCAAAATTGGTGGGAAAGTCTATGATATTATTCCTAAATCGGTTGGTTTAACCTTCCTTGCAGATACCGCAATTCCCTATGTAGAAGCAGTATTTTTTAGAGGAACACCATTTTTAGGAACAGTTTCTTTAAACGCCCAAGCATATCAAGTTCCTGTAGATCAATCTCGATTCCAATATGGTGCATTATACGCCGATCCTTTACCTATTGGTGGTGCTGGTATTCCCCCCACTTTATTAATGCAGGATATGCGTCATTATTTGCCAGAATATTTACATAGTATTTATCGTCGCAGTCTCAGGAGTGAAGATGATCTGCGAGTCCAAATTTGTATGAGTTTCCAAAAGTCTATGTTTTGTGTAACTAGCGCCGCAATTTTAGGACTTTTACCTTATCCATTAGATACTCAAGATCCATCTGAAAAAAAAGCCATTCAAGTCTATTTAGAAAAGTGGCTGTCAAGATTAGAAAACTCCCGGTTATTAGAAGTAAATAAATAGGCCAATATAACTAACCTATCATATTGCCAAAACATAATTTTTGCGGATTTAAAAGAAAGAAATCTCTTGACACGAAGTCAGGACTGTGTTATCATAGTACCGACGATGAAGAACTATCTTCACTGCATAAGCAATTTTGAGTAAACCCTAAAAGGATGTTTTAAAAGTCTAAGGGCGATTATAAATCATATCTACACTGACAAAACCTGCTTACACAGGTTTCAAATCCTTAATTTTTCCTTAGTCCACGCAGGTGGACTTTGCTTGTGTAGTAGCGATTTCTAATCGCCATAAACTTTTAAGACAACCTCTAAATAGGGTACATCTAAGTAACGCAGGCTAAAACTAACTTATCTTCGTAATTACAATGAAAACATTTCCCATTACACTGTTTGAGATTGTTACTCTAACTGGTTTCTCTGCTTCTTTTTTATTAGCAAGCAATCCTGCTTCCGCCATCAATTTGATCAAAAACGGTAGCTTTGAAAATTCATCATTAGGCAGTGGTTTTGGTTATATAGAACTAGCGACTGGTTCGACTGCGATTAATGATTGGACAGTTACCAGTGGAGGTATTGATTATAAAAACGCATATTGGCAGAATTCCAATGGTAATTTTAGTTTAGATTTAAATGGTATGGAAGCTGGGAGTATCGCACAAACTTTTGTGACTCAGCCAGGAAGTCAGTATTCAGTTAGCTTCGATTTGGCTGGTAATCCGGATGGTGATCCAACAGTTAAAAAATTAAGGCTGTCGGCTGGGGGAAGTTACCAGGATTTTACCTTTGATGTTACGGGGAAAACTTTAGCGAATATGGGATGGTTGTCCCAAACCTTTAGTTTTGTAGCCAGTAGTAATAGTACTACCCTTTCCTTTGCCAGTCTCGATGAAAATACCCCTTATGGGCCTGCTTTAGATAATGTCATTGTTACAGCAGTTCCCTGGGAAACCGACGCGCTCCCTGTTGTTGGTAGCACTGTTCTCTTAGGGTTTGGTTTGTGGTGCAAAAACAAGCTTTCTCAAAACAGATGCAAAAGCCTTTAATTGCTGTTCTCGATTCAACAATTCATCTCTCTGAACAATAAAATAGAGATTTTACAGGGGTTTCCGCTCTTATGAGGTACATCTGAAGCCCCCTCCTCGCACCCCCCTCAATCCCCCCGCAGCGGGGGGAGGAAGAGGATAAACTTTTAATATTGGCGGGGGTTGGGGGTGGGGTTATTGTACCTCATAACATCGGGAAGTGCTGTATTTTGAATCTTTTAGCAAATGATTGTTTAGGTTACTATCAATTAGTAATTTAGTAGGTTGGGTTGACCCAAGGAAACCCAACAATAATCAATAATAGCGTAACGTATAATTAATAATAATAAGCTACAACATAGGACACATCAGATAGAATCATGACCACAGATGCAGAATATCAAGCAAGAATTACCAGCTATAACTGGGATGATTTAATCAAATTATGGTCAGAAATTGAATCAGGTAATACACCAAATTGGGATGCAGGTAAAGCGTTAGAATATCTCGTTTTACGAGCATTTCAAATTAACAAAGCCGAAGTAACCTGGCCTTACAGCGTGTATTTAGATGGAGAAGAAATAGAACAAATTGACGGAGTAGTTTATGCAGATGGCTTATCTTGTATAATAGAATGTAAAGACACAGCAAAACCTGTTAAAATTGAACCTATAGCCAAGTTAAGAAATCAACTATTACGCAGACCAGCAGCCACTATTGGGAGTATATTTAGTCGTAGTGGATTTACAGAAGCATCGGAAACTTTAGCCGGATTTATTGCACCTCAAACTATTCTATTGTGGGGAGGAGAAGAAATTAAATATTCTTTAGAAAATGAGTGTATACGTAGAGCATTAATCAAAAAATATCGTATTTGTGTTGAACAAGGACTAGCTAATTACAACATTAAAACTGAGGCTGTATTATGACATTAGCTTATATAGTGTTAGAAGGTAATCGAGATCAAGAAATCATACAGAAATTACTTCCTAAACATCTTTTGCAAGATGTTAAATTCGTTGTAGGAAACGGACAGTATGAAGTAAGATCATTAGCAAGTTCACTACTTGCAACCAGAAATACTCCGGTTATATTAATCCTAGATGCAGATACAGACAACGAATCTCAAATATTTGAAAAAAGGGATTTAATTAATTATTTATTACGTCGTGCTGCGGCTAAAACCCCTTTTCAAGTATCTTTAGCTATTCCCGAAACGGAAATTATATTTCTCCAAAATAAACCATTAATTGAAAAAATCGCCCAACGTCAATTTAATGATTTAGAATGGAAATTTGCTCAAAGCAAACCTAAAGAATTTTTAGAAACAGTATTAGGTAAAGAAACATCAATCAATGACAAAATATTTAGTAATATCAATGATGAAGAAATTAAAATATTACAACAACATCCATTAATACAAGAAATAATGATTTTCTTATCATCCCTTACTGTATCTTCTGTTGCAATTAACTAACCATATATTTGTAGGTTGGGTTGACGCAAGGAAACCCAACAACACCAACTATGATCAACATCCATTAATAGAAGAAATAATGATTTTCCTATCATCCCTTACTGTATCTTCTGTTGCAATTAACTAACCATATATTTGTAGGTTGGGTTGACGCAAGGAAACCCAACATCATTTTTCAGATCCCCGACTTCTAAGATTAATTATTTGTTGAATAGAAAAATCTTGAAAAGAAGTCGGGGATCTTTTGGGAAAATGGAAATGCTTATAATGTAGAAATAGTGGATTACCATTAGGAGAAAATGACATGGAAAACAACTTACTACATAATCCCCATGCTGGTGAAATTTTAAAATATGAATTTTTAGAAGAATTAGACATCAGTGAAAATACTTTAGCTGTTAATTTAGGTTTAACTTATCCTACTATTCAAGGAATTATTACAGGTAAACTTAAAATGACAGCAGATATAGATTTACGCCTTTGTCGCTATTTTAGACTTTCAGATGGTTATTTTTTAAGACTGCAAAATGCTTATGAAATAATGGAAGCAAAAAGAAATTTAGGAGAAATTTTAAATCAAATTATTCCTTATTCTTTACTAGGAACAGATTGACACAAATACGTTATATCTTCTCATCTGTTATAATGGCGAATGATAAAGTTACCAGCAGAGTAATGATTAAATTACAAGAATTGCAAGAACAGGTATTAGAATTACCAATCCAAGAACGTTGGACTCTTGTACAAACCTTACTAGCATCAATTCAACAAGAAACACTATCTTCTATTCCCCCTCAACCCACCCTAGAAACCTTATCTGAACTTGACCCCTGGACACAAAGTCTAATGGGTGTAATTAGCTTAGATTCACAAAATTCAGAGGAAATTTATGTTAATTACCTAGAGGAGAAATATAGTTGAAACAGGTATTATTTGACAGCGATACAGCACTTTGCTCAACTATCTGGTACAAAGCGAAATCCTATAACCCTTGTTCCATAGACCTTTTGGCTATTGAGGTGTGGTACTTTAAAAAGAAA
>OMJF01000098.1 GCA_900299285.1 Anabaena sp. 54
ATTTTAGGAATTTTAGTTTGGATGGTAACTTCTGATTAGGACAATTCATTTTTTGTTAATTTTTTAGACACCCAGCTAATAATACCACTCAACAAAGCCCCACCCATGAGGATACCAATAGCAGGGTTAAATAATGGTATCCAAAGTTTATGCCATAGATCTAAGCCTAAATTGATTCCTGAAGCATCACCAATCACAGCAATAACAAGCCACGCGAAACCTAAAATCACAAGGAAAACATCAGCAACAAGGATGAAGTTAAGCCAGTTTAATAATTTGTCTTTCATTTTTATTGGTAATTAGTGATTAGTGATTGGTGATTGGTGATTAGTAAAGAGTTAATTGTCCTCAAATAACCATTTTTTGACCTTGGTTAAATTTTGCCAATCAGGTTTTCTACTCAAACCATCTTCAATACTATTTTTAACTTCTTCTTGCCATTCTTTATTAACAAATATCAACTGTTTTGTAAACTCAATGTGTTCCCGCAAACCTTTGTGACCTGTTTCCAGCATAGCTAAAGCGAGATTAATTCTTGCTTGTGGGTCTTGGGGATTAAGTTTCACTGCTTTATTGGCTGCTTTAAAAGCCAGTGAACCCTTGTTATCAAGGAGATATAACCAAGCTAAACAAATCCAAGCTGAACTAGCTTTAGGAGAGCGATCGCATACCTCTTTAAATACAGGAATTAGAGATTCTACAGATTCTCCAGCTTTATACCGTTCTAAACCTGTATCAAATAGGGAATCAATTGTATTAGTCATTTGTTAGTTGTTAGTTGTCCGTTGTCCGTTGTCAGTTTTCGGTTGTGATTAGCAACCAATAACCGACAAACCTGTTTAAATATTACACACCGAAAGATTTACCGCAACCGCAAGTTTGGACAGCATTGGGGTTAGTGAATTGGAAACCACCACCAATCATGGCATCGCTATAATCGAGCATGAGACCATAAAGGTAAAGTAAACTTTTGCGATCGCTGATAATTTTGAAGCCATCATAATCAAATACCTCATCCTCAGGGGTGATCTTGCTGATATCCTCAAAATCCATCATATAAGACATTCCCGAACAACCACCTTGTCTAACTCCCACCCGTAGACATAGATCTTGTCCTTGTTTCTCTTGAAGAGACTTAACTTGACGCAATGCAGTTTCAGATAACAGAATTGAGCGTTGTTGAGTTTGAGTTGCTTGTGTCATGGATGATTAACTCCTGAACTGATTTTATCAATACCCCATAAGGCATTGTCATACCTCTGGGTTGCTATGAATGTTTTTGTATTTATTTTAGCGACATTAGGATAGGAAAAAAGCATCAGAAGATGGGAACATGGGAACATGGATAGAAAATTCTCAATTATTCCTGCCTACTTAATTTTTGCCTGCATCTGTGATGCAAGATATGAATGTGATATATTGGTCTTGAGTTCAAGAAGCGTAGATCCTTGGGAAGTGGTGAAAGTCCTGATCTGAGACTGCACAAGAGTTGGAATTAACCTAACCATAGCTCCTGTGTGACAGTAAATCCTATAAATCAGACGAAATAAAACATTTTCAAGAATAGCTAATCAAATCAGAACTGAAAAAAACGAGAAACCCTAAAGGTAGTTTGGGACTTGATCTTGTGATAAAAACGGAATAGAGAGGCTTGTAGTTACCCCAGTAAAGCTACGCCATCAACATCAGCCGATAGTTTAGCCTGGATTTAGCTGGTGTAAGCCTGTGCCTTGCTACAAATATTTGATTATATTTTTAGTAACTATGTTTAATGATTAACCATTCCCAAAAGTCGCTCTTCTCATCGCTTTGTTCTGATTCATTTACTTTATGACAAGTTTTAATCGCTCTACCAGTCGCCGGTTGCAGAAATTAACCCAGATTCCTTCTGTATGGGAGGGCGATCGCCGTCCATTGTCATCACCACACAGCCCAGCAGACCCAGATTCCAAAGGAGATTGTATTCTCTGGGTAGATGGCTCACAAGGTATAGTTAGAGCCATGGACATGGTAGATCCCAGTCTCGGACCTGAAGCTATTGTGCGGACATTAATGCGGGCAATAGAACATCCACAAAGTCCAGCCAAGCCCGCTAGACCCCAAAGAATCGTTGTCCGCGATCGAGAAATTCAATTTTACTTGCGCGGAGTGTTGCAAGATTTAAGTATTGCTATTGACTATGTACCCGAATTACCAATAATTGATGAACTTTTTCGCTCTTTCGCGGAAATAGTTGACGGACAAACTCCCGATTTACCACCCAAATATGCCAAACTCCTCCATAATAAAGCCTTAGAAGTCTGGCAAGCTGCCCCTTGGAACTTTTTAGAAGAACAGCAAATTTTATCCATAGAAATCAATCAATGGGATATAGACAAACTCTATGCCTCCGTCATGGGAATGTTAGGAATTGAGTATGGAATTTTGTTTTATCGTTCTGAAGATTCCCTGAAGCGGTTTCGGGCTGCTGTTATAGCTGATGATCATGAAACAAATCGAAATTTAGAAGCAGCTTTCCTCAAACAAGATTGTTTATTCCTCACCTTTGATTCTGTAGACGATAGCGACGATGATGATCTAGGTGATTTGGCGGATCTGCCTAATTCAGAAATTGAACCTACTTTCGGTAATATTCACCCCCTAGAAGGGTTACGTTCGGTTTTGTATGAGGAAGAAGCACTATTAACTTTTGTCGCCTTAGAAAGTTTACTGCGGTTTGTGCGTGATTACCGTCGTCAATTATCCCAGGAAGATGGTCTCACCCTCAGCCAACGTTATCGAATTTCCTTGCCAGAAACCTATGAAAATCGTAAATCCCTAAATGTCACTGTTTCTAGAATGCCAGAATTGACCGCAGAACTAGAAGAAATGGCTGGTTTGAATGATGATGAAGATGATGATGAAGATGATGCTATATTTGCAGCCCTAAGAGACGATTTGATTCCAGAAGATGCGTTTATGAGTCTGGGTGTGTTATCCTGGAAAACATTAGATCACCTACGTCAAGGTGCTAACCACCAAGCAGGGGCTGAATTTGAACCTGTGGGGGACGGTTTACCAGTGATTGTTATTCAAACCTCTCGTCCTAAAGCTAAAGGAATTATTGAAAATATTCAAGAGGCTGGAGGACTAAACGCAATTTGTTTTCATACTGTTACTGATCCGATAGATGATAATCTCTATGACTTGGGTTTATTACAAATGCGCAATCATGAATTATTTCTGTTTGGGCAATTTTTAAATGATGACCCAGTGCATATAGAAGCTAAGAGAAAATGGCATCAGCGATGTCACAATACTAAGGGTAATTGCGGCTTGATTATTGCTAAGGGATTAACTGGCTCAACTCGTGGTAATCCACAATTGGGAGATATGATGGCTCTATTGGAAGCTCATGCACTTTCTGCCGCCGAACTGACCTTGGAAACACTTGACTAAGTAGGAATAATTGAATAAACAAATCAACACAAAACCCCCTCCTGACTTGACTATCTTTAATAAGATTAATTTTTTTGCTACTTTGTTAATTCAGACTTGCTCTCATAGTATTATCTTTGTTTTGAGTTTCCAGACTCTCGATATCAAGTTAACATACAGCTAAGTGCATGATAATGACAAATAAAAAATGGGCAGTTAAACGAATAACAGTTAATCTAGCAACACAAGAGGCAGAAAAACTAGAAAAATATTGTCAACAGACAGGGAGACCAGCAACAGATGTAATTCGGGAACTAATTAGAAGTTTACCCCAGGGGGAAGAATTGGCAAACAACTAAAAATTATCAATTCCCAGCAAATTCCCACACTAATTCAGTTACAATTTGTAAAGAAATTGAACAAGGAACGAGGGAATGCGCGTTGCAATTGTGGGTGCGGGACTTGCTGGGTTATCAACTGCGGTAGACTTAGTAGATAGGGGCTGTGAAGTAGAAATTTTCGAGTCTCGTCCCTTTGTGGGTGGCAAAGTCAGCAGTTGGGTAGATAATGATGGTAATCATATTGAAATGGGGCTGCACGTCTTTTTCGGCTGCTACTACAATCTGTTTGCATTAATGGAGAAGGTTGGCGCTGGAGAAAACTTACTCATTAAAGAACATAGTCATACTTTTATCAATAAAGGCGGAAAAACAGGAGCTTTAGATTTTCGCTTTTTCACCGGTGCGCCCTTTAACGGGTTAAAGGCATTTTTTACCACTTCTCAACTGTCTTTACAGGATAAACTCCAAAATGCGATCGCTTTGGGTACTAGCCCAATAGTACAGGGTTTAGTAGACTTTGACAAAGCAATGAAAACTATCCGCAAATTAGATAAAATCAGCTTTTCCGATTGGTTTTATAGTCACGGAGGCAGTAAAGGTAGCATTAAACGCCTATGGAATCCTATTGCTTACGCACTGGGATTTATAGATTGTGACAATATTTCTGCCCGGTGTATGTTGACAATTTTCCAGTTTTTTGCTGTCAGAACCGAAGCTTCAATTTTGCGAATGTTGGCCGGTTCACCATCCGAATATTTACATAAACCTCTTGTTAAATATTTACAAGAAAGAGGCACAAAAATATACACTCGTCGTCAAGTGCGAGAAATTCAGTTTACTGAATCTAATGTAGTTGGGGAAGCGGAAACCCGCGTAACTGGTATATTAGTTGCTCAAGGTGATACAGAAGAAATTGTTACCGCTGATGCTTATCTTTGCGCTTGTGATGTTCCCGGAATCCAAAGAGTTTTACCCCAAGCCTGGCGAAAATGGCCAGAATTTGATAACATTTATAAATTAGATGCTGTCCCCGTCGCTACAGTGCAGCTACGTTTTGATGGTTGGGTGACAGAACTAGAAGACGAGGAAAAGCGTAAACAGCTTTCTACTGCCGTGGGCATAGACAATTTATTGTACACTGGTGATGCTGATTTTTCCTGTTTTGCTGATTTGGCTTTGACTAGCCCCGCAGATTATTATCGTCCTGGGGAAGGTTCATTATTACAATTGGTGTTAACACCGGGAGATCCTTTTATTAAACAAAGCAATGAAGCGATCGCTCACCACGTGCTTAAACAAGTTCATGAACTATTTCCTTCCTCAAAGGATTTAAACATGACTTGGTATAGTGTGGTTAAATTAGCTCAGTCTTTGTATAGAGAAGCACCGGGTATGGATGAATACCGTCCAGATCAAAAAACCCCCATACCTAACTTTTTCCTAGCAGGAAGTTACACCCAACAGGATTATATTGATAGCATGGAAGGAGCAACAATTTCTGGACAACGTGCGGCTAAAGCAATTCTGGAAAGTTTGAAGAAGTAGGTAATGGGTAATGGGTAATGGGTAATGGGTAATGGGTAATGGGTAATGGGTAATGGGTACAGACAACTAACAACAGACCAATCTAAAATCCTATGAGTGAATGGCTAGAACATAGTGTACAGGTAGAGGTAGAAGTTCCCATAGAATTAGTATGGGGGCTTTGGTCTGATTTAGAACAAATGCCTAAATGGATGAAATGGATTGATTCTGTGCAAATTCTCCCAGATAAACCGGAAATTTCCCTCTGGAGACTGAAAACAGGGGGGTTAGAATTTACGTGGAAATCCCGAATTACTAAAATAATTCCTCATCAAATTATTCAATGGGAGTCTGTGGATGGTTTACCAAATCAAGGAGCAATTCGGTTTTATGACCGCTATGATCATAGTATCGTGAAAATGACCGTTTCCTACGCAATTCCTGGCTTAATTGGTAAACTCATGGATAATTTGTTTTTAGGAAAGGTGGTAGAGACCACAATTCAAGCGGATTTAGAAAGGTTTAAACAATACGCTTTGAATGTGAAAGACAATTAATGTAACCAAGGACGAGTAATTTTCTCCAATGTGGAAATTTCGTCTGCGGTCATTTTCCAACCTAAAGCACCAACATTTTGTTTAACTTGTGCTGCGGTTTTGACTCCAACAATGGGAATTACATTACCTTGAGCTATTAACCAGTTTAAGGATACTTGGGCGGGAGTGCGATGGTACTTTTCACCAATTTCTCGTAACAAAGATAACACTGGGGCGATTTTATTTAAACCATCTTGACTAAATCGCGGATCTATGCTTCTTGCACCTTGAGGTTTTTGGGAGGGTATATACTTACCTGTGAGTAATCCTTGAGCCAAGGGACTATAAGCTAAAATAGTTACACCTAAATCACGGGCTGTTTGATAAATACCGTTACTTTCTATTTGGCGCGTTATCAGTGAATAACGCACCTGATTTACAGCCAAAGGTACACCCTTAGCGGCTAATATCTGGTGCGATTCTCGCATTTGAGTAGCCGAATAATTACTGACACCAACAGCACCTATTCTGCCCCGTTTTACCTCATCTGCGAGGGTATTCATCAGAGTTTCTTGACTCAAAAAGAACGCAAAAGGCCAATGAACTTGGTATAATTCAATTTTCTCAACTTGGAGACGTTGGAGACTGGCCGTTAAAGCCTCAGATACAGATTTACCGTGCCAACGCCAAGGTAAAGGACCAAACTTGGTAGCAATTTGTACTTTTTGGTTGGTTTGTTTCATGAACCTGCCTAAAAATTCCTCCGAAAGTCCTAAACCGTAAACTTCCGCAGTATCAAAGAAAGTGACACCAGTATCTAATGCGGTGTTAAAAGCAGCTTGTAACTCTTCTTCACCGTATTCATGACCATAATTCCAAAATAGTTTATCACCCCAAGCCCAAGTACCGATACAAAGAGGGGGAACAGCTAAACCATTTTTTCCTAAGGTGGTAGTTTCCATTTGGCTAAAATTGACTTTATTTACATTTCTTTACTTTTTTAGTTTACATTGATCAAAGTTAGGTCGTTGGATAATGGCAGTATGAATTATCTTTCGTACTAAAACGCAAAGGGGTGAAGTTTGAGATTTTGATCGGGAAAATGCTATATCTTGTCAGGAATAGAAAAAATTACCTATGAACGATAATACATATCATAACCAAAACCAATCTCTAGTTTTACCTCAAGTGAATATTTTCACCATGTTCCGGCTAGGATTGTTTCAAATGGGGTTGAGTATGATGTCTATTTTGACTCTGGGGGTACTCAACCGAGTCATGATTCAGGAAATTGCCATTCCGGCTACATTGGTGGCTTTTATGTTAGCATTACCCTTGTTTGTGTCCCCAACCCGAATTTTATTTGGGCAAATGTCAGATGCTAGACCATTATGGGGATATCATCGCACAAGTTATGTATGGTTGGGAGCAGCAATATTTGCGATCGCCGCCTTTTGTGCGGTACAAGTAATATGGCAGTTAAATGCTGCTAATATTGGCGAAAGTTGGGTATGGACTAGCCAAACAATGGCTTGGACAGCGGTTTTAGGTTTAGTTTTCGTAGTCTATGGACTGGCCATTTGTGCTAGTGGTACGGCTTTTGCGGCTTTATTAGTTGATATTTCCGAAACTGACAACCGTTCTCAGGTTGTCGGTATTGTTTGGTCAATGTTGATGGTAGGGATTATAGTTGGAGCTATTATCAGTTCTAGCTTATTAAACAAATTAACCGCTAATGCACCCATAGAAATTCTACAAGCTGCAATAAATCGCTTATTCCAGATTATTCCCGCCCTGGTTTTTTGTTTAGCAATTGTCGCTACTTTGGGGGTAGAAAAAAAATATTCTCGTTTTTTCCATCGTTCTACTCCAGAAAACCGGGAAGATAGTATTACGTTAGGTGGTGCTTGGAAAATTTTAACAGCTAGTCCCCAAACAGGTTTGTTTTTCACGTTTTTATTAGTGATGACTATTAGCTTGTTTATGCAAGATCCTATTCTAGAACCTTACGCGGGACAAGTCTTTAAAATGCCTTTAGCGGAAAGTACCAAACTCAACGTTTTTTATGGAACGGGCATATTAATCTCCTATGGTATCACAGGTTTTTTGATTGTGCCTCGGTTGGGTAAACGCAAAACTATAAAATTAGGTTGTATTTTAGTCGCAATTGCGGCTTTGCTTCTGGGTTTTTCGGGATTTTCTGCCAATCCATTGGTACTAAAATCAACTTTAGTTTTATTTGGTTTAGCCACTGGTTTTGTCACCACTGCGGCAGTTAGTCTCATGTTAGATTTGACAATTGCTGAAGTTGCCGGTACATTTATAGGTGCTTGGGGACTTGCTCAGTCTATATCTAGAGGAATTGCAATTGTCATTGGTGGTACTATCTTAGATATAGGGCGCAAGTTGTTACCAGATAACTTAGTATTAGCTTATGGTCTGGTATTTGCTTTAGAAGCTTTGGGAATGTTAATATCAATTGCTTTTTTAAATCGTGTCAATGTGACAGAATTTCAAACTAATACTAAACAAGCTTTAGCTTCTGTTCTCGAAAGTGATTTAGATTAATTGGTAATTGGTAATTGGTAATTGATAATTGGTAATGGGTAATTGAAAACCAACTGACAACTAACAACCAACAACCAACAACGGACAACTGACAACGGACAACTGACAACGGACAACTGACAACCGACTAATAACAAATGAATGACTTTTGGAATACGATTTTAGAATTTGCTGAAACCACTACTATCAGAGTAGGAAAACAATTAATGCAAGATTTTGGCAAAGTTCAAGCTACACAAAAACCTGATGGTAGTTTAGTCACAAAATCCGATAAATGGGCAGATCAAGAAATTAGAGATGCCATTGTTTCTACTTTCTCAGGTTACGGCATTTTGAGCGAAGAAAGTGAGCAAACTTTTCCTGATACAGAATGGTGTTGGGTAATTGATCCTTTAGACGGTACAACCAATTTTACCAGAGGACTTCCTATTTGGTCAATTTCTCTGGGTTTACTTTATCGAGGAACGCCGATTTTCGGCTATGTTTACGTGCCACCATTAAATCAAGCCTTTTACGGGTTTTGGGCGGGTTCATCAGGCTTACAAACGCCAACGGGAGCATTTTTAAATCATCATCCTATCCATACAAGTAAAGATATTCCTAGCAAAAACCACTTTTTTAATCTTTGTTCTCGCAGTACCGGCATTATTCAACCGGGTTTTCCCTGTAAAATTCGGATGTTAGGGGTTGCTAGTTATAACTTTCTGACAGTCGCAACTGGTGCGCTTTTGGGGGGAATTGAAGCCACACCAAAGATATGGGATATCGCAGCTGCTTGGGTAATTGTTCAAGCTGCTGGTGGTACATGGTTATCTCTCAATTCTATGTCTTTTCCATTATCACCGGGAATGGATTATAGCGATCGCTCTTTTGGGACCATGGTTGTGAGTAATTTAGGTTTAGTCCCCATTTTTACACCGTTTCTCTCCCGTCTCAAACTCTAAAATGTCTACTTTGATTTTTTGAAGTTACAGCAGTTTCCGATATTATGAAGTACATATATTAATGATAAAAATCTTGTGGTGCAGGCATCTTGCCCGCACAAAGTGTACCTCACTCAAGTTAAACTTGCTGTAATAAATAACAAAATTATGAAAGGACTTTGGCTAGAAAATAATCAATTACAATTACGCACGGATATTCCTATTCCTGAACCACCTCAAGGAGAGGCTTTAGTGCGGGTTTTGTGTGCGGGAATTTGTAATACTGATTTAGAATTAATTAAAGGTTATTATCCCTATACTGGCATTATTGGCCATGAATTTGTTGGTGTTGTAGAACAAGGTCCAGAACATTTAATTAACCAAAGAGTAGTGGGTGAAATTAACGCTGCTTGTGGTTATTGTCGCTTTTGTCGCAGTGGACAACCTACCCATTGTGAAAATCGGACAGTTTTAGGTATTGTCAACCGTAATGGTGCTTTTGCAGAATATCTATCTTTACCTATTGAAAATTTACACATTGTACCGGAAAATGTCTCTACAGCGGCTGCAACTTTTACAGAACCCCTGGCTGCAGCCTTGGAAATTCAACAACAGATAACATTATGTGAAGATGATCGAGTATTAGTAGTTGGAGATGGTAAACTGGGTCAATTAATAGCCCAAACTATAGCTTTAACTGGTTGTGAGTTATTAGTAGTGGGAAGGCATGAAGATAAATTAGCAAATTTAACAGCAATAGGAATTAAAATCGGTTTAGCTGATAGTGTGAAAGATAGATATTTTGATGTTTCTATTGATTGTACAGGAAATCCAGAAGGTTTTAATACTGCCCGTCGGGCTTTACGTCCTCGTGGTACATTAATCTTAAAAAGCACCTATGCAGGAAATCTCAGCTTAGATGCTTCTGCTTTAGTGGTAGATGAAATTACTCTTATTGGTTCTCGTTGCGGTCCATTTGTGCCAGCTTTGGAATTATTAGCAACGGAAAAGGTAAATGTACAATCTTTAATTTATGGTAAATATCCCCTATCTCTTGGTTTAGAAGCTATTGAAAAAGCTAAAACCAAAGGGGTTTTAAAAGTGTTGTTAGAGATGACTTAATAGATAATTGTCAGTTATTTTGTAGTTATTTTGTAGTTATTTTGTAGGGTGTGTTAGTGAAATGTAACGCACCTCTATATAATAAGTGCTGTATTTGATAATGTTGGGTAACATTATGTCAACCCAACCTACATATTAAATAACGATTTAGAAACAGAAAAAATCATGAATTTGATTGATAATCTTGACAACCAATTGCTGCTTCCGTACTAGCAATATATGGATTTACTGTACATTTAAGACGGTAATTATTGGTGAAAAATTGGCAATTATGGCAGGGTATTTTGTGCATTTCTTGGGCAATTTTAACAGTGTCCTTTGTAGCAGTCCACAAATTCAAAAACACCATAATAATCATAGTCCAAGCTATGAAAAAACAAATTGGAACTAAAAAAAGTTGTAACCCGTGAATAAAGAAAGAGATAAAATTTAACATAGTAATTGCTAAACCGAGGAATCAAATCCCCGACCGCTGAAAAAATCGGGGAATTAGGATTAATAAATGTTAAACTCCAGCGTGACCTAATGCAATACCCGTCACCAACATTCCCAAAACCAAAAAAGGTTGGGCGCTGGCTTGATATTTGACATCATTAGCTATAGGGTCACGAAGGAAATACATATCTTGGAAAGTGATTTGGGGGATAATTAATAATACGAGAATAGCTGCATATAAATTCTCGTGAATACTCACCAAATAACCAGCAACCAAACCTTGAAATAAATCAATCATGACCACACAAATTAAAGCCGCAGTTTGGACTCCAAACATAACTGGTAATGATTGTAAACCTAATTGGCGATCGCCTTCCACACTTTTAAAATCATTAACAATAGCAATACCCAAACCTGCCAAACTATAGAACAGAGTCAGAACGACAATTTTCCAATTCAATTCACCAAATAAAGCATGACCGGCCCACCAAGGCAAAGCGATATAACTAGCGCCCAAAGCATAATTTCCTAACCAACCATTTTGTTTTAACTTTAATGGAGGTGCAGAATAGATATAAGCAATAAAACTACCAAAAACAGACAACATTAACACAGTAGGAAATGAATGACCTGCCCATAAATCCAAAGTATAAGCTACCCCATATCCTAATAATAGTAAAACAATGATTTGGCT
Source organism: Anabaena sp. 54 (assembly GCA_900299285.1). Lineage (GTDB taxonomy): Bacteria > Cyanobacteriota > Cyanobacteriia > Cyanobacteriales > Nostocaceae > Dolichospermum. The sequence continues at coordinate 11,561 of OMJF01000098.1, forward strand.
AATTACTTGCTTTTCCGAAATTGCCCCCGAAGGAATAGGTCTGTAAGGTTCATTAATAGCGTCAATGTCCCGGTCATAATAATCATTAATAGTTTGAGTGTAACCGGTCAATAAAGGACCAGAAAGCAGCATACAAAGGGCTGATTTCAAGACATTTTCCAGAGTCCAAGTGTAACTACCAGCAGAAGCCGCACCACAGACCACACCCCAAATTAGGGGAATCCAAGTAATGGGTTTCATCAATTGTAAACGAATTTTCCAAATAGAAGTTTCCCCCGGACTTGCACCCTTCATTCCTAGTAATTGCCGAGTTTTCGCATTACGGTCTTCCGTCGTTGTTGCTTCTTGATTTGTAGATTCTCCAACCACCCCATTTGCTTGAGGATTTGAACTAATAGGATTTGATTCAGACATAAGATGTTGGTAATTGATAATTAGTAATTGGTAATTGGTAATTGGAAAAACTTACCTATTACCTATTGCCCGTGACCTAAAAAGAAATGATCAAATAACTGTTTTGAAACTTTGCCCCAGCCACAGGTTTACCACTTAAAGCAGGAGGGAGGAAGATATTGCGCCTTTGATCTCCGGCTTCTACCGTGACCTCTGGACCGTACTGAGTGAGTTTAACTTGTTTTTTGTCAAAACCAGGTAAAAAGAGGCGTACTTGGCGATTATGTACATCAATTTCTATTGGTTGATTAGCTTGTAATGCTTGCTCAACAAAATTGGGTAAAGCATTAATTAGAGGTTGCCATTCACCATTAGACACATCAGGAACTATACTCACAGGTAGAGGAGCAAATTCCGAAGTTAGATGAGTATTTTCCCCTCCAGCCACTAAAATTAACCCACCAATAGTTAAACCAACTTGTTGAGCGCTTCCCCAAAGATAGCGCGAATTTGCCACATCAATTGAGTCTGATGTTGTCACCAAAAAAGCAGCGACACGCCGGGGATTAGCCACAGCGGCTTTACCTTGTTCGAGAAAACCATTAACTTGATTAGTAGGTTGGGCGAAATTATCAGCAGTCCAATTAACATTAAAAAGACTACTAATTAGAGGTTGAACAAAAGGAGATTCTGTAATTGTTTTCCCCAAATCAGAGTTAATAAACAATTGCCGAAATCGTCTCACATACCAACTCAAAGATTCTGGCATTCCCAACATTCGCAACGTAGAATCATCACCCGTACCATCATAGATAATCGCGTCATATTTGCCACTGGCATCATATTCACGCAAAGCATTGAGCGCGAGAGCGTTATCCATACCTGGTAATGCTACCAATTCCTGCCCGTAAACCTCTTTAAAAATCGGTGTTCGCAGATATTGAGCCTCCAGCTTTTTCATCTCTTCCCAATTGCGTTCTAGCAGTACAGACGCTTGAAACTGTACTGCTTGGAGATTGGCAGAGATTTCCTGGGGGTCAGGAGTCAGAGCCGTATTGAGTAGAATTGGCAATGTTGGATCTGCTAGTCCTGCTAAGAGTACCCTTTTACCTTGTGTTGCCAAACTAATGGCTGTGGCGATCGCTATTTTACTGCGACAGATGCCGTTTTTGCCCAAAAATGTCAGTATCAAGGCCATGACTCAATTTCCAATGCTCGCCTATCTTGTCAATTACAACTTAGCACTCAACCAATCTTTTTAGCTTCTGCTGTCAGTTATTTTGATTAAGCTGGTTTGATTTCATCGTCAAAAAACCAGGTAGAGAAGTTATCGTCAAACTTCACCACCACACCAATTCCCGCCCCGTCAGTGACTTTGTAGCCTTCGATAATGCCGATTTTTCCCAGTTTTTGAGCGATAGTAGAGGATACCCGGTCGCGCAAACGAATCACCTTAACTTTTTGTCCAATTTCCATGATCTAGTTAACATCCAATAATCCAAATCTCAGTGTAGCGGAATCTGGCACTCTATTTTCACTCTCTATAGTTTAAAATTAAATCCGTAAGCAAGTAGGTATACTCTTATGTTTGTTACAGCCCAGCAGCTAGAACAACAAATGCCCGATGCCACTCGTTTGTTAAGTGATGAACCGGAAATGGAAAGTTCTTTACATTATATGCAGTTACTAATACTAGTAACTAGTTTAGAATGGTTGTGGCGCGATCAAAATGATTTTTTTATTGGTGCAAATCTCACTATTTACTTTAGTCGTCAACAGTTAAAAAATCGAGAATTTCGCGGACCTGATTTCTTTTTAGTCAAAAATACGGAAAAAATTCCTCGCACTTCTTGGGTTGTATGGGAAGAAGATGGCCGTTATCCAGATTTGATTATTGAATTACTGTCAAATAGTACAGCCAAAATTGACCGCAATTTAAAAAAAGCTCTCTATGAAACCCGCTTTCGTACTCCAGAATATTTCTGGTTTAGTCCCGAAACTTTAGAATTTACAGGTTTAAGACTTGTAGGAAATCAATATCAAGAAATTGTTCCCAATAAACAAGGACTACTTTGGAGTGAAGTCCTAGATTTATATTTAGGTGTAGCAAATGGTCAACTTCGCTATTTTACAGCTACAGGCGAATTAGTACCAACACCAGAAGAAACAGCTACAAAAATCCAAAAAGAAGCTCTGCAACTTAAAAATCAAGCTTTGCAAGCTGAACAAGAAGCTCTGCAACTTAAAAATCAAGCTTTGCAAGCTGAACAAGAAGCCCAAGCATCTCAGCAAAAAGCCCTGCAAGCTGAACAAGAAGCCCAAGCATCTCAGCAAAAAGCTCTGCAAGCTGAACAAGAAGCCCAAGCATCCCAGCAAAAAGCTCTGCAAGCTGAACAAGAAGCCCAAGCATCCCAGCAAAAAGCTCTGCAAGCTGAACAACAATTAGCGCGTGAAAAAGAAAAAGCACAACTTTTAGCAGCACATTTATTGTCTCTGGGAATAGACCCTGATGGTTTAAAGTAAACAAATATGTAGGAGATGCTAAATAAACTCTAAACCTATATAAATCAAAGGTTTGGGGTTGATAAGAAAGAAATCGTAATTAATCCTAGATGATTAGACTGTTATGGTGTAAAATGGACAAATGAGTTTTTTTCTGTGCGTAAAGACGGTGCTTGAAAAATGACACTTTCCCTGAAAAATAATTTAAATTGGTTACAATTGCTGCGTTATTGTGAACTGCTGTACGTTTTAGTAGTACGAACTCTGAAAGTACGCTACCGAGGCTCTTTGCTAGGGGTTTATTGGTCGCTATTGAACCCATTAATTATGACAGGGTTATATACTGCCATTTTTGGTGCTACCTTCGCGTCTTACTATGGTAACTCCATTCTTAACTATATACTGGCAGCACTCACAGGGCTGTTAGTCATCAATTTCTTCTCCGCTTGCACATCCCAAGCTTTAACCAGTGTAGTCGCTAATGGTGCATTATTAAATAAAATTCAGTTGCCAGTTAGTGTTTTTCCGGTATCAATGATTGCAGCTAATGTCTTTCAATTTTCAGTGGGAGCATTTCCATTACTGGCAATTATGACTTTAGTTAATGCTAAAAGTCTAGTCAATGTCCTAGCGTTGATATTTCCATTTATCGCACTGATTTTAGTTTCTACAGGGGTGGGATTTTTAGTTAGTGCTTTGTACGTATTTTTTAGAGATCTACCTTATTTTTATGAATTAGTGGTATTTGTAATTTGGATTAGCAGTCCTATATTTTATCCAGCAGCTATTGTACCAAAGCAGGTCAAGCCATTTTTAAGTTTAAATCCCTTATCCCCAATTATTGAAAGTCTGCGTCAGATTACATTATCAGGTGCGTCACCAGATTTAGGTTTGATTTGGGGGGCTTTACTGAGTGGTATAATTATTTTAGCTTTAGGATGGACTTGTTTTCATCTATGGCGACACCAATTTATGGATTTGCTGTAGAATAACTATCACTTGATAATTCAACGGACTAAATTCTGATAGTTTATAATTAACAAAAGATAAGTAGATGAACGAAAAAACCGACATAAGTAACGAAAAGTAAAGTTACCCAGAACCTCTTCCCTGTTAAGAGTTCCCTGTTAAAAGTTCCCTTGTCATAACGACAATTTTTAACGCCCACCTACTTAGTAAATTATCCCCATAAAATCTATGGCTTTAACCGCACAACAAACAGAAGCATTAATGCC
>OMJF01000099.1 GCA_900299285.1 Anabaena sp. 54
ATATTAAAAACTTGCAAATAAAGTAATGAATTGAAACCAATATTGTCCTTAATGTGTACCAGAAAATAGCAAGCGATCGCTTTCAACATTCTAAATTCTATTATGATATTCTATCATCTCTCCAAATTGCGTAAAAACCCGATGATACCAACTATAGCTTCCCAAAAAATGACTTAGACTTTCTCCCGGATATGGTTCTACCTGAAACAACCAAAAATTAATTTTCCCAACTTCCATTAGCAGCAACGAATGGTAAAAAAAGATAGGTCAAGTATTGTCAATCAGACCTATCTAGTAATAATAAATTTATTCCATCAAAAGCACTTAAAAAGTCAATTACCTACTCTTCTGTTTGCTGTTTCACAGTGCGGGACTCCAGCCAAATTGGGACAACAATGACAGCAACTAAGATCAGTAAAGCCAAAATCGCAAATTTACTGACCCAGGCCACCAATTGTTCTAGGGAAATAATTCTCCCCGCAAAAAAAGCTAAAGTCACCATGACACCACCCCACGCAGTCGCCCCAGCTACATTATAAATTAAGAATTTACCAAAGGGCATTTCTGCTATACCTGCAAGTGGTGAAGCAAAAATTCGCAATAAGGCAAAAAAGCGGCCAAAAAATACAGCTTTAGCGGCGTTTTCAGTAAATTGCTCCTTAATACTTAACAGTCGTACCTCTGAAATGCGGAAAATCTTCCCAGCTTGCAGCAGAAAAGGCCAACCACCCACTCTACCTATCCAATAGCCGCAATTACCACCAATTACAGCCCCTCCGACCGCATTACCAAGAACCAGCCAATAATTTAATTCATTGCTACCAGCCAAAAAACCACCAACAATGGTTACGGTTTCCCCAGGAAGAGGAATACCCAAATTTTCTAGCAATATTCCCAGAAAAATCGCTAAATAACCATAATTATGAGCAATTTCTTGGATGTTTTCTAGTGAAATTAGCTCAAAAGACATCCGCTACCACCGAGTTTACAAATTTTTACCTGTACCATATCTTTGCTTATTTTTGGTAAGAGTGTCAAACTATTTAAATCAAATTATTTAAATAATGATAAGTTTGTTACTGAAATTGGCAAAGAATTATGCCTATACTGGAAAAACATATCAATAAATTATACGACATAAATATTGAAAAATATTCTCAACCGCGTTGCTTTTAATTCGGATAACTTTGCGAAAATAGTCATTTTGCGGTTGAATTATAAACAGTATTAATGTCGGTTTTTTCTCTCTTAATGTTTCAAATACTCCGTTAAATTTATGACTATTACACAAGAACGCCAAGTGATTTTGTTCAAACCCCAAGGTAGTATAGACTTAGACAGTGGTACAAACTTGAGTGAACAGATGGACCAAATTAAACCTCAAGGCCATCAACTTTGGGTTATAGATTTAGCAGATGTAGATTTTATGGATAGTTCTGGACTAGTTCCTCTTATCAAAGGGCTAACCAGGGCGCGTCAAGGTGGTTGTCGGTTAGTTCTTTGCAATGTCAAAGCCCCTGTGAAATTGATTTTGGAACTGACTCAACTTGATTCAGTATTTGAAATTTTCCACAATTATGAAGATATTTTTACTTCCACTGAATATCAACACTCGTTATTAGCGAGGTAATTTACAGTATTTTCAGCGTGAATACTTGAAAACCGCAGTATCTAAAAGTCTAAATACTGCGGCACAAAGGTTTTGATTTAGTTTCAATACAGTCACAAATTTTAGGTGTTTTGAGGAGCAGATATGTTATCTGTTGCAACTTCTGAACGAGGAAAAGTAGGTAAGTCAAGACTACCATGATTTGTGTGGCGGTTTTTGAGTGCTAAACGATAACTTACACTTTGTAATTCGGCTTTTAATTGGCGATTTTCCCTTTGTAATATTATTACTTGATCTCTCACTGGTTTTATGCGTTCTTCAAACTTACGGCGGTAAATTTGGGGTAATTCCTCTACTACCTGCTCTAGCATTCTATTTCGAGCAGTTAGCTTTTGCACTGACTGTCGTAGTTGGTAAATTTCTGTATCACGAGTCCCAATTTCCTCTTCGTAGCATCTCACCTGCTCTTCCAGAGATTGAAGTTGTTCTCTTAACACCTGCAATTGACTCAAATCTATCCCTGGTTCGGATTGTGGTGGTGTAAAATTAATGTTACCCTTAACTAGCCGGAATAGTTCTTGAGATAATTGCTCTACTAATTGGTCTCGCAGTTGTAACTCTTCTCGCAACCGAGATATTTCGGTAGACAGTTCTGGAATGTTTGGTATATCAGATTGGTTCGTCATTTATACCCCTTGTATATAACTGTAATATTAACATTCCCGTTGTTTAAAAATATTCTTGATTTCCAGTTTACTGAAACTATGGACTATATGTATATTTTTATTAAACTCAATACCATTACCTACCTAACTGGTAGGTTAACGGCTGATACTTGTCACCTAAAAATGTTGTTATTAGGCTGCTGCTTCTGCTTCTACTTTCTGCTTGGGAACTTCTTGCTTAACTGTCATATAGCGAATTACTTCTTCGCTTAATCTCATACCGCGTTCCATAATAGCGATCGCATTTCCAGCACCAGTATAATTCATTTGCACATAAACGCCATCACGATGCTTTTTAATTTCATAAGCCAGACGACGTTTACCACGGTTTTGAATTTCAATATTCTCAGCCCCGTGTTCCCGAATCAAGTTTTCATATTTGGCAATTTGTTGTACTATTTGCTCATCTCCCAAATCAGGACGCAGGATGTACATCGTTTCGTAAACTGTGGTCATATTCGTTAATTCACCTTTTGGACAAAATGGCTGAAGAGGTGTTAATTCATACTAATATTGCTGTTAGCCATACTTTTATTAATCAACGTCTCAAACAACAAGGAATTTTGACAATTTTTTAGCTTTTTGATTATAGCACAATTTTACCCAATAATCCGTTACCGCTAGACTTTATTTTTGGAGTGAATTTATGAATTTATAAGTTTTTCCGCATTTATCTTATAATATAACCAGTTTTCAATGATAATCATTAGCAAAATTCTCCTCTAAGAAAGCATATTTAAGGACATTTACTCAGATTATGGCGCAGCGATATGTGCGAGTTCAAAGTCAAGAAGGTAAAATTTATTATGGGTTGCTCCAGTTATCCCAGAACGTGGAAGTGTTAGACGCTCCACCTTGGTTGCAGGGTAAACCTACGAATTTAACCCTAGAACCTAATTTTTATACAATTCTAGCTCCCTGTGCGCCTTCCAAAATTGTCGCCGTGGGGAGGAATTATGTTGATCATGCAGCGGAAATGGGAACATCAGTACCCGCTGAACCGCTTATATTTCTGAAACCGCCTACATCTGTAATTGCGTCAGATAGAGAAATTAAATATCCCCACCAATCTCAAAGGGTGGATTATGAAGGAGAGTTGGCCATTGTGATTGGCGATCGCACAATTAATTGTACCCCAGCCCAAGCCCAAAGTAAAATTTGGGGTTACACCATTGCCAATGATGTCACAGCCAGGGATTTACAACAAAAAGACCAGCAATGGACAAGAGCTAAAGGTTTTGATACTTTTTGTCCTCTAGGTCCTTGGATTGTCCGAGAATTAAACCCAGGGGCTAAATTACAGACTTTTTTGAATGATCATCCCCACCCTGTCCAATCTGCTTGTATTGATCAAATGGTATTTTCCCCAGATTTTTTGGTGTCTTATATCAGTCAAGTGATGACTTTATTACCTGGGGATATAGTATTAACTGGTACACCCATGGGTGTAGGATCTCTGCAAATAGGCGATCACATCTGTGTAGAAATAGAAGGTATTGGTCGCCTAGAAAACACAGTTATCCGCAATTAATCTTTAGCGTACCTGCATATAAACAGCATCGGAAATCGCCGGAATTTCCGCATATTTCCCCATTAAAGACTGAGCAACGGAATAAACAACCGCTGCTACTATTCCCAGGAAAATAGTTGTATAAAGTGTTTGCATAGCAAATCCACTACCAGGAACGAATTTGACAATATCAGTCAAAATGCTACATAAAAAGATGACAATATCTAAAATGATGGCTTGCATGGTATTGAAACGAATAAAATGACTAATTTTCTCATTTCTCACCACTAAAAGCCACAAAGCAAAGAAAATAATCATTCCCGCATAGCGGACACCATAGTAAATTTTCAACAAAGGTAACAGAGGTAAAAATATCAGTCCCAGGAGTGGAAAATCATTGAGAAAGAACTGACCGAAGGCAAACACCTCAATTAAAGGCAATAAATAAGGTAAACAAGCGAAAATTCGATCAGGGAAAGTTGTAGACCCGCGCCAAGACATTTTATATTCTCCTGTGGCTAAATTTCAACAGCTATTGAGCTTAGGATAACGCAGATGCTTGATCTTGATAAGGAAGCCAATTATTCTATATTGGCAACCCGAAAACCCATCATACACTCATATTGCTCGGGCTGTTGTTGGGTACAATTATTAATTGTCTGACCACAGCGCAGTTTTCCCCCACTCCAGCGAGGTTGTCCCTTACCATTTGCCAATAAACAAGACTGACAAACTGTTTCTGGGCTAAGGATTTGACTATCGGTGAAAATAACTAACATCTAAATCCCTTTTTGTTATAATCAGGAGAAATTTATTAATGATTCAGGAAATGATTAAGGAAAAAATTCTGGACACCTGAGAAGGTTGTTAAATCTACTTGATTTGATTGTATCTTAGATGTCTGACACTTTTGTAAAATTGAGTACAAAAAAATACATAAATTTAGATTACCACATTTACTAAAATCAAAAATTCCTATATGATGACATTTCCAGTTCTTTAAAGAACTTCAGCCTAAATTCTGATTATAGACAGGTTGCCCAATAACCTATAACCTTGCTTTACTGCATTTAATTTGTATGATTCTAGTAATTTGTATAATTCTAGCGGCCAAGGAATTTGTATGATTCTAGGAGTCCAGGAATTTGTATGATTCTAGCGGCCAAGGAATTTGTATGATTCTAGCGGGCAAGGAATTTGTATGATTCTAGCGGGCAAGATGCCCGCTCCACAACATCTAGCCAGGCGAGAATTATCAAATTTAGGATTTTAACAGTGATCTCGATTTTTGTCAAATTCCCTAAGGATAATCAAAGTGACCAAAACTAATTCAGACCTCTTAAAAAACTCCGACCCTACCATTAACGAACTAATTAATCAAGAACTACAGCGACAACGTGATCATTTAGAATTAATTGCCAGTGAAAACTTCACCTCCGCTGCTGTTTTAGCCGCCCAAGGTTCAGTATTAACCAATAAATACGCAGAAGGACTACCAGGTAAACGTTATTATGGCGGTTGTGAATTTGTTGACAAAATTGAACAAATAGCCATTGACCGAGCTAAACTGTTATTTGGTGCGGCTCATGCCAATGTCCAACCTCATTCTGGGGCGCAAGCTAATTTTGCCGTTTTCCTGACATTGTTAAAACCGGGAGACACAATTATGGGTATGGACTTGTCTCACGGAGGACATCTTACCCACGGTTCACCCGTGAATGTTTCTGGTAAATGGTTTCAAGTTCGTCATTATGGCGTAAGTAAAGACACCGAACAATTAGACTATGATCAAATTCGGGATTTAGCTATTAAAGAACGGCCTAAACTGTTAATTTGTGGTTATTCAGCCTATCCTCGAATTATTGACTTTGCAAAATTCCGCAGTATTGCTGATGAAGTTGGCGCTTATTTACTCGCTGATATTGCTCATATTGCGGGTTTAGTCGCTACAGGTCATCATCCTAACCCCCTACCTTATTGTGATGTCGTCACCACCACAACCCATAAAACCTTACGTGGTCCCCGTGGCGGCTTGATTTTGACTCGTGATCCAGAATTGGGTGAAAAGCTGGATAAATCAGTTTTCCCAGGAACTCAAGGGGGACCTTTAGAACACGTCATTGCTGGTAAAGCTGTAGCATTTGGGGAAGCTCTGAAACCTGAGTTTACACAATATTCTGCCCAAGTAGTTGAAAACTCCCGCGCTTTAGCTACCCAACTGCAAAACCGAGGCTTTAAATTAGTATCTGATGGCACAGATAATCATTTAATGTTAGTAGATTTACGTTGTATTGACATGACTGGGAAAAAAGGAGATCAGCTAGTCAGCAGCGTTAATATCACCGCCAATAAGAATACAGTTCCCTTTGATACTAAATCGCCTTTTGTTACCAGTGGTTTAAGATTGGGTTCTCCGGCTATGACTACCAGGGGTTTAGGTGTGGCAGAATTTACAGAAATTGGTAATATTATTGCAGATCGGTTACTTTCTCCAGATTCAGAAATAGTGACTGGGGATTGTTTGAGACGAGTCGCGTCCTTGTGCGATCGCTTTCCATTATATCCTCACATAGAAATTCCTCTACCTGTTTCTGCGAGTAGATGATGAGTATTCCCAGTCTGAGACTGGGAACGAGATTTTCCAAGGGTGGTTGAGGTAAGTTGAAACTAATTTAAACTAATTTAAACTAATTTAAACTAATTTAAACTAATTTAAACTAATTCATGACTAGACTACCCAAGTTATTAGGTTCTGACCCACCCTACCCAATATAACTGGCAATTTAACTAGTTAATTGCCTTCACGGCTTCCAGTTTGGATGTAAAGCATGATTAAAAAAACAGCAGGGACTAGTACGAACAAAATGCTCGCTATGAAACCCAAATCATTAACTTGCATAGGAAAATAGCCTTTTGTGTAATTTTTCTATTCAACTACTCTAGAATAGCATCACAGATGACAAAGTGAAGCTAATTTTGTTAAACTTGAATAGATAACTGGGGACTAAAATCTGGAGTAAATAAAAATTAATAAATTGAACAATAAATTAAAAATTAAAACCCACTTACGTGGGCTGTTTTTGTGTATAAACGTTTACTAACTACCGATTTAATATCATGTCCGCCTAATCACTTACGATCTAGTTAATCATTGTATTGCTTTTTCCCAATTACCAATTACCAATTACCCATTACCAGACTCAACAGATATAATAAGTGTTCAAACGGACATGATATAACTTAGGGTTTGGTAATAACGCTAACAGGTCCATTAACTAGGGTTTGACAAGCTAGACGGTAATTATCAGGCTTGTTTTTGAATTTGCGGTTTTCTAGATCTGTGCGGGGAGAAAGGTTTTCTAGTCCTTCGGTAATTTGGACAACACAAGTAGTACATTGTCCAGCACCACCGCAATTAGTGATTTTGCTGAAAAATGTATAAATATCAATCCCATTTTCTACAGCTTTGAGTCGGAGATTAGCGCCGTTGGCGGCCACTATTTCTTTATTCTCTTTCACAAATTTGATATTTCCCATAGTAGATTGATTCCTGGTGATTTAGTATGCGACTGGATTAATTATATTGATTTATTGCAAAATATTAAGAAATATTAATTTCATGCAAAAAACAAAAAAATAGGACAGGTGTGTATTACCTGTCCAGAAAATTGCAGATAGGTAAGTTATCTGAAACCCACTGCTGCTTGCCAAACAAATGCAAGTAACAAGAAGAAAACGGGAATAACAGGTAAAACATCTACCAAGGGGTCGAAGATTTGGTAAGCTTCAGGCAATTTTGCTAGTAATAGTGCTGCTTCCATGTTTGTTTAAATCCACCTAATAGTCAAATACAGCTTTTATATGCGATACACATTTTAACATGGTTTGGTAATCTGATTTTAGATTTTAGATTTTATAGTCCTCGGTTTTTTCTAAATCAATAGCATCATGTTGTAACCAATGACCAAAATCTGTGACAAAGCGATCGCTTAGTATTGAAGCTCGAATCTTTTGAGTAAAGCGAATCAATTCGGTGATGTTATGAATAGTCAACAAAGTATAAGCTAATATTTCCTGCGATCGCACTAAATGAGATATATAAGCACGGCTGAAATTTTCACAAGTGTAACAAGGGCAATTTGTATCCAGTGGGGTAAAATCTTCACGAAACTTAGCATTTTTGAGATTCCAACGTTCACCAGAAACAATAGCTGTACCATGTCTAGCCCATCTAGTAGGAATCACACAATCAAATAAATCTACCCCAGAAGCGATCGCAATTGCCATTTCTCGATAAGTTCCCACACCCATCAAATAACGGGGTTTATTCACCGGTAACAACGGGGCTGTAGTTTGGACAATTTGCGCCATTAAAGCCGTAGGTTCACCCACACTGACACCACCGATAGCATATCCAGGCATATCCAACTGCGCCAATTTTGCAGCAGCACGGGCGCGTAAATCCAAATATACTCCCCCTTGGACAATGGGAAACAATGCCTGATCCTGGCGTTTATGGGCTGATATAGAGCGTTTTAGCCAGCGATAGGTACGGTCAGTAGCGGCTTCCACTTCCTGACGAGTAGCCGGATAGGGGGGACATTCATCAAAAGCCATGATCACATCTGCCCCCAGAATATTCTGAATTTCAATAGAGCGTTCTGGGGTTAATTTAATCATTTGCCCATCGTGGGGTGAACGAAAAGTTACACTTTCTTCCGTAATTTTTCGCATCTCGCTCAAACTAAAAACCTGAAATCCACCAGAGTCCGTCAGCATGGGACCTGGCCAACCCATAAACTTATGTAACCCACCACCACCGGCAACAATGGCCTCTCCCGGTTGGAGATGTAAATGATAGGTATTAGCCAAAACCATTTGCGCCCCCGTTGCGGCCAATTGAGCAGGGGTGATGGTTTTGACATTAGCTAATGTTCCCACAGGCATAAACCTGGGCGTTTCTACTGGTCCGTGGGGAGTAGAAAATATTCCGGCTCTGGCTTTGGTCTGGCTACAGGTAGCGAGACATTCAAAGGAAAAATTGGCACTCAAGACAAAAATAGGATTTCGCTAAATTTATCCACTAACTTAACATTTTCTCGACTAGTTAATGCACATCTGCTATATAAAACCACTGACATTACTAGACTTTACTTTCTACTTCAACAGGAGCATGGGAGCGGCTATCCCTCAGTAGACTTACACGCCTTAGCCAG
>OMJF01000100.1 GCA_900299285.1 Anabaena sp. 54
TATTTTAAAAGACAAAAAATAGTGATCTTTTGGTAATTTTATCAACAAAAGATCACTTTTCTTTTCTTTTTTACCTCCGAGAATGAAAACGCCCTGCTTATATAGCTCAAATATCTAAATTCCCGACTTTTTAGATAAGTCGGGAATCTAACGTTAATTATGCTTCATCTAAGGCTGCAATACCAGGTAAAACTTTACCTTCCAACAACTCCAAACTAGCACCACCACCAGTAGAAATGTGACTCATTTGATCAGCTAAACCCACCTTTTCTACAGCGGCCACGGAATCACCACCACCGATAATTGTAATTGCGCCGGTTTTACCGATTTCTGCTAAAGTATGAGCGATCGCCTCAGTACCCACAGCAAATTTATCAAACTCAAACACACCCATAGGACCATTCCAAATTACAGTCTTACAATCAGCTAAAGCTTCTTGGAAAACTTTCACAGAATCAGGACCAATATCTAAACCCATCCAACCATCAGGGATTGCGTCAATTTTAACAGTTTGAGACTCCGCATCAGGCGCAAATTTATCTGCCAGTACCACATCTGTAGGTAGCAACAAAGCTACACCCCGTTCTTTAGCTTTTGCTTCCAAAGTCTTCGCCAACTCTAACTTATCTTCTTCTACCAAAGACTTACCAACATCCAAATCACGGGCTTTATAGAAGGTGAAAATCATCCCTCCACCAATGATCAACTTATCGCATTTTTCTAACAAAGTTTCAATCACACCGATTTTGCTAGAAACCTTAGAACCGCCGATAATAGCCGCTAAAGGACGTTGAGGAGCTTCAATGGCACTTTGTAAATATTGCAATTCCTTCTCAACCAAATAACCAGCTACAGAAGGACTTAAAAACTTAGTTACACCCTCAGTAGAAGCGTGAGCGCGGTGTGCAGTTCCAAAAGCATCATTTACATAAAAATCAGCGTTTGCTGCCAATTTTTGAGCAAATTCCGGGTCATTCTTTTCTTCTTCCTTGTAGAAGCGCACATTTTCCAACAACAGGACTTGGCCATTGTCCAAAGCTGCAACCTTAGCAGCAACTTGATCACCAATACAATCATCAGTCTTAACAACTTCTTGTCCTAACAGTTCAGAAAGACGTTTAGCAACCGGAGTTAAACGCAATTTTTCATCTACACCCTTGGGACGACCGAAATGGCTTGTTAAAATCACCTTAGCACCCTTTTGGGTCAAATCTTGGATAGTTGGCAGCGCCGCCCGAATCCGGGTATCATCAGTGATGTTGCCTTGATCATCCACAGGCACATTAAAATCAACCCGTACTAAAGCGCGTTTGCCAGATATATCAGCCGCAGATAAACTTGCTAAACTTTTTTTAGACACAGTAAAACTCTCCTGATTACTTTTTTGTTATTGTCTTCAAAATATGACCATCAAGATTTTACCGGAGTGAGGGGCGCAGAGGTGAGATATGTTTAAAACAGTTTTATTTCCCATTGATCAAAGTCGAGAAGCCAGAGAGGCCGCTGATATAGTTGCCAATATCGTGCAAAAATATAATAGCCGCTTAATTCTGCTTTCAGTTGTTGAAGAACCAAACGCAGAAGCACCTACCACTAGTCATAAGGTATCTTCAGAAATAGTAGCCCAACTTTTAGAAAATGCCCGCACCCTATTTTCTGAACAAGGAATTACAGCGGAATTACTAGAAAGACAAGGTAAACCAGCTTTTACTATCTGTGATGTTGCTGATGAAATTGAGGCTAGTTTAATTATTATGGGTTGTCGGGGACTAGGACTAACGGATGAAGGTGCAATTGATAGCGTTACAACCAGGGTAATTAATCTTTCACCCTGTCCTGTTTTGATTGTTCCTTAATTAACTATCAGGTGCGTTAATGTGAACTAACACAATATGTGGTTGCCCCAAATACCGGGGTAGGAACGGCAGCGCTACCCCTACCACCTACATTTAATCCATTTTATATTTGTAGGGGCAAACCTCCTGTGGTTGCCCCAAAGAACGGGGTAGGGACGGGGCGCTACCCCTACCACCTACATTTAATCCATTTTATATTTGTAGGGGCAAACCCCCTGTGGTTGCCCCAAAGAACGGGGTAGGCACGGGTCACTACCCCTACCACCTACATTTAATCTACATTCAATCTAAACAGGAATCTATATTGCCAAAGTTGATACTCTTGTTTTGTTTTATGTTTTAATTTATGAAATTCTAATTGCTTAATTATATAAATGGCGTTATTTTTCTCAAGTAAATCAATAATAGAACAGTCCGTAAATGATTTAAAATTTCCACTGACCAGTGACCAGTGACCAGTGACCACTGACCACTGACCACTGGCTATTAACTATTCAAGTAAGTATATCTTTGTAAACTTTGCTCGTAAGTTTGTAGAAGTCGCTGGGATTCCGCTAAGGTGATGTGCTGTTCTTCTAAAGCCCGCTCACAACGCTGACGAATATTTTCTACCATGTCTTCAGCATCATATTGAACGTAACTAACGACTTCACTCATGGTATCACCTTTAACAACGTGTTCAATTTGGTAGCCTTTGGGAGTTAAATTGATATGAACTGCGTTAGTGTCACCAAAGAGATTATGTAAATTCCCCATAATTTCCTGGTATGCTCCATTCAGGAACATTCCTAAATAATAGGGTTTTCCCGGATGAAATTTGTGTAATTCTAACACTGATTTCACATCTCGCAAATCTATAAAGCGGTCTATTTTCCCATCACTGTCACAGGTGAGGTCTGCTAAAATTCCCCTGCGGGTTGGTTCTTCGTCTAGACGATGTATAGGCATAATGGGAAATAATTGATCTATAGCCCAACAGTCTGGTGCTGATTGAAACACTGACAGATTAATGTAGTAAATGGAAGCCATGATTTTTTCCAGGTCTTCCAATTCATCAGGTACGTATTCTTCCTGACGGATGATAGTTAAAACTTTTTGACAACAAGCCCAGTAAAGACGTTCGGCCTTAGCGCGTTCATTCAAGCGCAAAATTCCTAAATTAAAGCGACTGATAGCTTCTTCTTTGAATTGAGCAGCGTCGTGATAAAATTCTTGGTAATTTTCCTTATTGATAGATTGGCAAGTTTCCCACAGGTATTTAATAATCGGGGATTCCCCGTCTTGGGGAGGATCAGGAGGATCAAGGGGGACATCACTGGTACTGAGAACGTCAAAAATTAACACTGATTGGTGAGAAGAAATCGCCCGACCACTTTCACTCACAAGAGTAGGTACGGTAATTTGCCGTTCATCACAGGTATCTTTTAACTCGGCTACAATGTCGTTAGCATAGTTTTGCATATTGTAGTTTTTCGATGTGTAGAAATTTGTTTGCGAGCCGTCATAATCTACACCCAAACCACCACCAACATCCAGGTATTTCATATCTGCCCCTAGCATCGCTAATTCTACGTAAATACGACTAGCTTCTTGGATGGCATCCTTAATGACATTGATAGCCGAGATTTGCGAACCAATGTGAAAATGTAACAATTGTAGAGAACCAAGTAAGTCAGCAGCGCCTAATTTTTTCACAGCTTCCATAATTTCAGGAATTGTTAAGCCAAATTTAGCGCGATCGCCTGTAGAAGTTCCCCAGCGACCCATACCTTGGGTGCTTAATTTCGCTCTAACTCCCAAAATTGGCTTAATTCCTAATTGACGACTAGCAGTAATGGCTAAATCTACCTCTTCAATTTGCTCTAGGACGATAATTGGTGTTTGTCCTAGTCTTTGGGCTAACATAGCGGTTTCGATGTATTCCTGGTCCTTGTAGCCATTGCAAATTAACAATGCTCCAGGGGTATCCAACAAAGCCAAAGCGATCATTAATTCTGGCTTAGAACCTGCCTCCAAACCAAATTGATGGGGTTTACCAAAGCGAACTAAATCCTCAATGAGGTGGCGCTGTTGATTACATTTAACAGGAAATACCCCACGATAGACACCAGGGTAATTATAGCGAGCGATCGCCTTAGCAAAACAAGCATTTAAGCGCTCAATCCGGTCTTCCAAAATATCGGAAAAACGGATTAACATAGGAAGACCCAAATTACGCTGTTGTAAAGCATTGACCAACTCAAACAAATCCAAAGACCCACCACGTTCACCCTTGGGAGAAACAGTCACATGACCAGCAGCATTAATCGAGAAATAAGGCCGACCCCAACCTTCAATGCGATAAAGGTCTTCACTATTCTCAATTTTCCAGGGAATAGATAAATTTCCCGTACTTATGCTACTAGGTACTAACAGTTTCTTCTCTCTTTGGCTTTTCAATTCAGCTTTATGCCCATTAGGGGGCATTTTTACAATCTCATCAGCAGTTGACTCGACACCCATTTCTTCCTGACCTCTGTGTGTTGCCCACGAATTAACAATTTAACAAAATAGTCTGGTAAAGGATATAAGACTAGAAATAATTTCTCATGTACTGAGAATAGTTAGTTACAAAAATCTGCGTTTATCTGCGTTTATCTGCGTTTAATTACTTGTCGCTGTATGTAATTGGCAAAGAAAATGGTAATTGAATCCGGTTATCCACCATGATCAGGGAAAATCGCTCAGACTACTAGACAAAAGACATCAATACAACTGACAATTAACCCATCAAAATTAGATTATGTTTTTGGAGACAGACTTGGAACGCACATTTTTAGCAATTAAGCCGGACGGTGTACAGCGTGGTTTGGTGGGTGAAATTATCCGCCGTTTTGAAACCAAAGGCTTTACCTTAGTTGGGTTGAAGTTTATGAAAGTCAGTAGAGAATTAGCCGAACAACACTACGCTGTTCACCGTGAAAGACCTTTTTTCCCTGGTTTAGTGGAATTTATCATTTCTAGTCCAGTGGTGGCAATGGTTTGGGAAGGAGAGGGCGTTGTTGCAGCAGCGAGAAAGATTATTGGTGCAACCAACCCTTTAACAGCAGAACCAGGGACAATTCGCGGCGATTTTGGCGTTAACGTAGGTCGTAACCTAATTCACGGTTCTGATGCTCAAGAAACAGCCCAAACGGAAATTGCTTTATGGTTTAAAGATGAGGAATTAGTTGCTTGGCAACCCCATTCAAAACCGTGGTTAAATGAGTAATTAGGTAATGGGTAATGGGTAATGGGTAATGGTAATAGGTAATAGGTAATAGGTAATAAAACTCTTACCTGTCACCTAATTCCCGTTCTCATCACTTTGAGACTTGAGTTTTTTCCTTTTCTTCTGGGACTAATTCAACAAAGGTGCGTTTGGAAAATCCCCAAGCTAAGATTACACCAATAACAGTCACTACCAGCCATTGTGGTGGGACTAAATCATCATTGATAACTTTTAACAGCAAACGTAAACCCACAAATGCGACAGTAATATAACCCGCGTCTTCTAAATTTTCATATTCATCTAACCAGCGGATAAATAATCCAGCCATGAATCTTAGGGTGACAATACCAATGCTAGTACCGGTGATTACTAACCAGGTTTCTTGGGAAACTGCGATCGCGGTTGTGACACTATCCAAGGAAAAGGCTAAATCTGTTATAGCAATTACGGGTATAGCTTGCCACAGAGAGTTAAACCGTGGACCGTGATGATGATTGGACTCGTCTTCCTGAGAACTAAAGTGTTGAAATACTAACCATAACAGATAACCAGCGCCCAAAAGTTCAAATTGCCAAAATTTTTGTACCCAGGTTGCTGTTAACAGTAGAGTAATTCTTAAAATATAAGCAAATACTAGGCCAATATTGAGTGCTTGACCTTCTCGTTTTTTGTCTTCTAGTCCTTGAGCGATCGCAGCGAGGGCGATCGCATTATCAGCGGATAGTACCGCTTCTAAAAACACTAAAATTAAGAGAACAATGGAGGCTTCAACACTGAAGTGAAAGTTTAGGTAATTAAATATTTTGTCTAACATTCCAATTTCATCAAGAGGGGATTATTAATTTATTAGGAGATTTTTACTGTAGAACGCACATTGACACTCTAAATTACCTCCTGGTTGTTTGGGCAATATGTTTATTATATATCATATATTCAGATTTCTAGGTTGGGTTGAGGTACAAAACCCAACATGAGCGTTGGGTTGAGGTACGTTCGCGTAGCGTGGCGTTAGCCATAACCCAACATGAGCGTCGGGTTGAGGTACGTTCGCGTAGCGTGGCGTTAGCCATAACCCAACATGAGCGTCGGGTTGAGGTACGTTCGCGTAGCGTGGCGTTAGCCACAACCCAACATGAGGGTCGGGTTGCGCTGTCGCTTAACCCGACCTACAAAAAATGGACAAGGTATCGTGTTGTTTACGCAATATGTTTATCAGAAAATAGACCTCTGTTTAAATATTTCTCCTACCTCTCCCTAACTCCTTGCTTAAAGGATACTAAGGTCAATTCAAATATGCCGAATCAAAATCAAACCCCTCTTGTAGAGGCTTTAAAAGCTTGTCAAACCCGTTCTCATACACCATTTTACACCCCAGGACATAAACGCGGTACTGGTATTTCCCCAATTTTAAAGGATTTATTAGGTCAAGATGTCTTTCGTGCTGACTTAACAGAATTAGCAGAATTAGATAATTTATTCACACCCCAAAGTGTAATTTTAGCAGCACAAAAATTAGCAGCGGAGGCTTTTGGGGCTGAGAAAACATGGTTTTTAGTTAATGGTTCTACCTGCGGAATTGCAGCGGCAATTCTTGCTACTTGTAGAATGGGAGAAAAAATAATTCTCCCGCGCAATGTTCATTCTTCAGTTATTTCTGGATTAATTCTTTCTGGTGCAATTCCTATTTTTATAAATCCTGAATATGATAAATATTTAGACATTGCATATAGTATAAAACCAGAACTATTAAAAGCAGCATTAATAAAACATCCAGATACAAAAGCAGTATTGATAGTTTATCCCACTTATAATGGTGTTTGTGGAAATATAAAGGCGATTTTACACCTAACTAATCAATATAATATTCCTTTAATTGTAGACGAAGCCCATGGCGCACATTTTCATTTTCACCCAGAATTACCGACCTCAGCTTTAACCGCAGGTGCAGATTTAACTATACAATCAATTCATAAAACATTAGGGGCAATGACACAAGCCTCAATGTTACATATTCAAGGTAAGAGAATTGATATTGATAGAGTTAATAAAGCCTTACAATTAGTTCAATCTACCAGCCCTAGTTTTATTCTTTTAGCTTCTTTAGATGCTGCACGTCATCAAATGGCAATACATGGAAAAAACTTGATGTCTCAAACTTGGGAACTAGCGCAAGAAGCGATAATTAAAATTAATCAAATCCCTGGTTTATCTACTCCTTTAATTAATAGCAACAAATCACCAGGATTTATAGATTTAGATCAAACTAGATTAACTGTAAATATTAGTGAAATAGGATTTACAGGCTTTGCTGCTGAAGAAATTTTAGATAAAAAATTCCATGTCACTCCAGAATTTTCATCTTGGCAAAATCTTACTTTTATTATTAGTTTAGGAAACACAAAAGCAGATATTCAAAACCTAATTCAAGGATTAAATAATCTTACCCATGTCACCCCCTTGACATCTGAGTGTCAACCGTGTAATAATATAAGAGATGCTATAATTATCAGTGATCTGTCCATTTCTCCCCGTGAGGCATTTTTTGCTAATAGTGAAGTATTACCTGTAGAGGAAACTCAAGATAGAATTTGTGCAGAAATTATTTGTCCTTATCCTCCAGGAATTCCTATATTAATGCCGGGGGAAATAATTACAAAATCAGCCTTAGAATATTTACAAAAAATTCAAAATATGGGTGGTTTTATTAGTGGTTGTGCCGATGAAACTTTACAAACTCTCAAAATTGTGAAATGATATAAACTAGTAGAAGATAATGTTTCTACATCATAACCCCTACTCTTTCGCGGGGATATTATACTTCACTAAACCAACAACGGCCATAACAGAAAACTAGGTTTTAAAACAATGCAAATAAAAACTTTTATTTTCGCGGTTTCACTGTCCTTTATCTCTACTGTCAATATCCCCGTTTTTGCTCAAAGTAGAGTTCTTCCGACTTTACCAACTAACAAAATTGAAGAACAAGAAAAAATCAGTAATATCAAGAAATTATTAGATATAACTGGTTTTAAAAACATAGCCAGATTAGAAACAATCAAATTAAGAGATAGCTTCAAAGCTAAATATCCTCAAATACCTGCAAAGTTTTTAGATGCTTTTTTGGCTGAATTAAAACTAGAGGAAATAGTAGATGAATTAATTCCTCTTTATAGCAAATATTTTACCAATGAAGAAATAAAAGGACTTATTGCATTTTACGAAACACCACTGGGAAAGTATTATTTAACTGTGAGTCCTCAAATTTCTAACGAAGCTGAAGAAATTGGCCGAAAATATGGGATAAGGGCTGTGCAGAGAGCATTACAAAAACTGAAATTAGAAGGATTAAAACCAGAAGATTATGTCATTTTGCGTTAATGAAACCTGAATGTTTATATTTCTGCTATAGTTGCGGGTATTTCCTCTTCTATTTCATAACCATGAGTTAAATTTTCCTTAGCTCTATCAATCAAATCTAAACCTTGTTGTACAGTTTCCATTAAACTTAATTTACCCCGTAAATCAGCAGCACCCATAAAACCTTTAGCATACCAAGTCATGTGTTTACGGGCTTGACGTACCCCCCTATCTCCCTTGTATTCCCATAAAGCAAAAAGATGTTCTCGCGCACATTCTAAACGTTGAATAGGGTTAGGAGGTGGTAATAATTCTCCTGTTTTTAAGAAATGATCAACTTCACCAACTAAAAAAGGATAACCTAAAGTTCCACGAGAACACATTACCCCATCTGCACCAGTTTGTTCTAAACATTTTACCGCAGCTTCCACAGAAAAAATATCACCATTACCAATAACAGGAATTGACAGCACTTCTTTAACTTTAGCTATCCATTCCCACCGCGCATTACCATTATAACCTTGAGCGCGAGTGCGTCCATGCACAGTAATCATTTTTGCTCCTGCATCTTCCATTCTTTTAGAAAAATCAAGAATTGTAATTTCATTTTCATTCCAACCAATACGAGTTTTCACAGTGACAGGAACATCTACAGCTTTTACTACTTCTCGGACAATTGCTTCAGCAATTTCTGGTTGACGTAATAAAGAAGAACCGCCACCATTTTTCGTAATTTTATTAACAGGACATCCCATGTTAATATCAACAGTATCTGCACCTTCCCCAACCGCTTTTATTGCTGCTTCTGCTAAAAAATCGGGACGACAATCAAATAATTGAATACTAATAGGTCTTTCTTGAGGATCTACCTCCATAATTTTTGGTAATTGGTTAACATAGTGTAAACCCGTTGCATTGACCATTTCTGTATACATCATAGATTCTGGAGCATAACGTCGTACTAAACGCCGAAACACCAAATCAGTCACCCCCGATAATGGAGACTGTAAAACGCGGCTTTTAACCGCAAATGAGCCAATTTTTAGAGGTGTCGAAAGTCTAGCTTGGAGTTCAGGAGAAAGAGAAATCATGGTTAAAATTAAAAATAGAATCGTTAATTGGGAAATTGAGGACTGACGAGGGGTAGTTAATCAAAGCGTAGATGATTAAACCAGTAAATTCTAATGGACAGAAAATAAAATGACTATAAAAAACAATCAAAATCAAGATCGTCTGCTTGTTTCTTATCTTCTGTGTGGAGCAGGTTTTTTTGGTATCGGGGGCTTACATCGCTTATATAATGGTAAAATCGGCACTGGTTTATTATGGCTGTGTACTGGTGGTTTATTTTATATTGGACAACTTGTTGATTTGATGATCATACCTAATATGGTTGAGGAATATGAGCAAAAATTGCGATTAAAAGCAGGTGTATCCTCTGCGGGTATACCCATGAATGAGCGGATATTTATATCACAAGTTCACCAACCAAATGGTAAACCACTCATTGTCAAACTCATAGAAGCAGCAGAGGCTAATGGTGGTAGTTTAACAGTAACTCAAGGTGTGAAGGCCACAGGAGCTAGTTTTATAGAAGTAGAAACCATGCTCAAAGAAATGCTACAATCAAATCATGTCAGAATAGGCAACAACCCTATTTCTGGAGTTGTGACTTATTACTTTGATGAATTGTAATTATCCTCATCATCAAAAATAGCATTTTTAATCAATTACCACCAGATGTCTAATGGAGAATGATTAAAAAAACGGAATTTTGACACTCCATAAAAACCTGTTTTGGGTTTATCTTATATTCCGTTTTAGGATTGAACAAGTTAGACAATATACTCTAACTTTTCTCAAGATCACCATCTATTCAAGTGTCTAAATCCGTTTTCACTCAAGAATATAATCAGTTTCGTAAAATGCTGATAGATGCTCGCAAAGCTGCTAATCTTACTCAAGCAGAGCTATCAGCAAAATTAGAGCGTCCACAATCCTACGTATCAAAGTATGAACGTGGGGAGCGTCGTCTTGACTTGATTGAATTTTTACAATTGGCTCAAGTTCTAGAAATAGATCCATTGACTTTCATTGAAAATTTGCTCACATACAACAAAGAGAGGTAATTATTCTAATTTTAATTACTGATTTTAATGCCGCCAATACTATTATTAATACCTATTATAATACAGAGTGGAATGAGATTGAAACTGTTCTTACTAGAATGCCTTTACACATTAAGGCTTCAACTCAAGCCAATAAACAAGGAGAACCTATTTTTGATCCAGTAGGAACAAATTTATATATTGAGAATAATCTAAATCAACTGGGGTGGAATGCACTGACAATTCCAAAGCAATACAAATTTTTTGGAAAAGAAATTGATCTTGCTAAAGCAGGATTAATTATTGAAAATCAGTTTTCTAACTATCCATTTTTGCTCAACAATACAGCGAGAGTAGAGTTTTTCTTTCAAAAAGGCACTCTATTAGGAGGAGAACCTATTAATCTCATGATTATAATTACTAAATCCCAAATATTTCCTTCTTCTAATAGTTCCCTGTACTATGAGCAAGCTGTTCAACAATTATCAGCCCTAGATGAAATCAAATTGTTTAAAATACCAATTAGAGTTGTTGGTTTATGTGAAAATATAAATACAACTTCATCAGCTATTTGGACAGAATATGAAAAGAAAACTGCTAGAAATATTGTCAATCAAAATCCATGTCAATACCAAATAAGATTAGGGAAGAAAAATAATCAATATACATTTCATTTGATATAGGATTGATATCAATATCTAGGGTGAGTATCTTACAAATAAACACTCGATAAAACCAAGATTAAACACTAGGTTAAATTCTACGTTCAATAAAACATTTAAACTTTTTATTTATGAATTACGGCTCTTAAATTTTACTATATTAAGTCCATAATTTCAGTTCAACTTGTTCAATCTGTTCTACTTCCTGAACTGCTTTATTTTGTAATTGTGTTTTCTTTCCAGTTCCATTCAGCCTTGGATCTGCGGGAACTTCTTCATTTCGTAAACCAGCAGCAAAAGCAGTTTCTTCATAGATTAACCTATCTTCCATTTCTTGTAAATGATATTCTTCTGGATAAATTTTTGCTTTACTGCGTTCTGAAGCTTTATTTCCTATTTGTAAATCAAATCTAAATTTTTCGATAGGTTCACCAGTTTTATCAACATAATCACGCAATGTCTTTAAATTGGGAAAATATCCATTTTCATCTGGTTTACCAATGAGACGACGTAGTGCAACTTCATGATATTTTGGTTCAATTTCTGTGCCGATAAAATGGCGTTCATAGTCTCTAGCTACTACTGCAACAGTACCAGTACCCATATAAGGATCTAACACAATATCATTTTTGTTAGTTGTAGCTAAGATAATTCTAGCTACTAGATCTTCTGGAAATTGACAGGGGTGTATAGTTTGTTCTTCATGGTTGTGTTTAACATTGCGAAACATCCAAATATCACCAGGATTTTTACCATCTGGATTACATGAAAGTTCACCTTTACGATTTCCTCGAAAATGCTTCTTATTCTGATATTTTTGGGGAACTCTAATTGCATCTAAATTAAATTTATAATTATCAGATTTACTAAACCAAAGAATTGTTTCATGTCTACAAGAAAATTTCTTTCGAGCGTGTAGTCCATGTTGTCTAGCCCAAATAATACGATTACGGGGAATTAAATTACAAGATTCAAGAATGGGAAAAAAACGAATATCTAAAGGAATCAACATTCCTTTATCAGCAAAAGCTCCAACCTGCCAAAATAATGAACCTGTTTTTTTAAGAATCCTAGTACATTCTCTTAATACTAATGTTTGTTCTTTCAAATAAATATCAAGACCTTGTTTAGATTCGTATTCTTTACCTAAATTATAGGGAGGTGAAGATACAACTAAATCTACACTTTCATCTGGTAATTTACAGATTATTTGTAAGCAATCTTCTAAGATTATTTGATCTACAGGTATATCCTCTGGGTTAATCTTCACTTTTGTATTGACCTCATAACCAATTCTCAATAATCATAATAACCTATATTGGGTTATTAGGCAATTTTGTAGGACTTACGCACAAGTCACGGAAAAATGAACCACAAAGAAACGTTCGGGTAGCCTCCCGAAGAGATAGGACACAAAGCAAAGAGAATTTGAGAGCTATTTTGCGTACGTCCTGACCATAAAGGAGACGGAAGAGTCAAAATTCTTCTATCAAATTATCCAAAAATAAGTCACGACCCCATTTCTGAAGTTGTGACTTATGATTACGTTAACTAATTTCTACCTAGCCATTTTTGACCGTTCAAACGATATATTAACCGAGATACTAACAAATCTAGGGTAATTTTTCGCTCGTCAATTAAAAATGATTCTAGCGTACTGGGTTTTTTACCTTCGTTACAGGAAAAACCTTTTTTACCTTGAATATTCTCTTCCGGGAAATATACATTAAACTGGCGCTGTCCTCCTTGCCAAGAACCCACAACTTGCCAACATTCTTCTGCTGAGGTAAAACCAATTATGGAATACTTCTGCTTGGCAAAAGTCAGTTTTACATCTGGCACACCTTCTTTTGTAATTGCTTCTTGCAGGGCTGGGAGGTAATGTTGCTGCATAAACTCTTCAAAAGGTTTATCTTCCACAGCTGGGGGTTTTTCCTTTTTGGCAGCTTTGGCGGCGGGTTTTTCGCTGTCTGCTGGAGTTTGTGTGGTTTCTTCTGCCATTGCTCGTTTTGGGGTAGTCAGTTATTTTTATTTTGACATACCACAGCCATGAATTTTGCAACTTTATTCATTTACTGTTGAGGCAGATCTTCTGCACTACATTCCTAGTCAGAGACTAGGAACGAGATAACGAGATATGACTAAAACTTGCTACTCTAAACACTTATATATGCTTCAACCACCAGCAACAGCAGGAACAATACTCACCTCGTCACCATCTTTGAGGGGTGTTGCTATCCCGTCTAAAAAGCGGATATCTTCGCTATTGACATAGAAGTTCAAGAACCTTCTGAGTTTGCCTTCATTATCACACAAACGCGCTTTAATACCAGGACAGCTTTCCTCTAAGGAATCTAATAATCCAGAAATATTAATAGCACTACATTCTAATACAGAGCGATTTTCTGTAAACTGTTGCAAAGCGGTGGGAACTAGAACTTTTACGGCCATTGTTTAAACGTTAATTGTTAGTGAATAAGTTTGGGGGAGTTGTAGCTATACTAAACCCCGGAATCTGTGATGAAATATTTAAACTAGAACTTGTTGCCATTCTAAGCGGTCAAGGGTGCGGGATCTTTCTAAAGCCCGTTCAAAACTGTCTAGTTTGGCCTCAATTGTTAATGGTTCACCAATGTAGCCCTGAATTGCTTCCTGGGTTTTCAAACCATTGCCAGTGATATAAACTACTGTGGTTTCATCGGGATCAATTTTGCCAGCTGCGACTAATTTTTTCAGAACAGCAACGGTTGTACCGCCGGCGGTTTCAGTAAATATACCTTCGGTTTCTGCTAATAATTTAATACCTTCGATAATTTCTGCATCATTAACTGATTCAATATTACCGTTGGTTTTTTGGGCTATTTCTACAGCATATACCCCATCTGCGGGGTTGCCAATAGCGATGGATTTTGCTATGGTGTTAGGTTTGACTGGTTTAATAAAGTCTCTACCTTCTTTAAAGGCTGTCGCAATAGGGGAACAACCTTCTGCTTGTGCGCCACTGAAACGGACATTTTTATTTTCTACTAAACCAACTTCTGTAAATTCTTGGAAGCCTTTATAAATTTTAGTAAATAGAGAACCAGAAGCCAAGGGTGCAACTATATGATCTGGTAATTCCCAACCTAGTTGTTCTGCAACTTCAAAGCCCAAGGTTTTAGAACCTTCAGAATAATAAGGACGGAGGTTAATATTGACAAAACCCCAACCATGGGTATTAGCAACTTCTGAACAAAGACGATTAACTTGATCATAGTTGCCTTTGACGGCCATGAGGGTAGGACTATAAATCAAACTACCGATAATTTTACCAGCTTCTAAGTCAGAGGGAATAAATACACAACAATCTAAACCAGCATGGGCGGCGATCGCTGCGGTAGAATTTGCTAAGTTACCTGTACTAGCACAGGAAACAGTCGTAAAACCTAATTCCCTCGCTCTACTG
This sequence comes from Anabaena sp. 54, assembly GCA_900299285.1. Taxonomy (GTDB): domain Bacteria; phylum Cyanobacteriota; class Cyanobacteriia; order Cyanobacteriales; family Nostocaceae; genus Dolichospermum. The sequence goes on from OMJF01000100.1 coordinate 14,679, forward strand.
AGGGCAACGGATACCACCCGATCCTTAAAGCTCAGGGTGGGCATATTAACAGCATCATTTTTAATATAAAGTTTATTTAGACCCAGGCGACGGGCAAGACGGTGAGAGCGCACCAAGGGAGTCATCCCTGTACCAACATCTATATAATTATCTGTAGCAACGGGTAAAAAGTGACGGTAGCGCCAAATTGAGTTGGGACCTGCTTCAATAGTTTCTCTACTAACCAAGCTTTTGAGAACATTGTAATCATATTTGACTTCTAGCGGGCCAAAACACAATTCACATACATGAGTAGCTTTAAGCTCGTATTCTGCTCCACATTCTTTACACTTTAACGCTTTAAGTATAGAAGTATTTGCTTGGTTGAGGTTTGTAATTGCCTGAGTCATAATTTACCTTTCCCTGGATATCCGTCAACTTTGAAATCATAGTAGCACGAGGCAAAATCACCGTCAAACATACCCGATAATTTTTGTCGGGTTTGGTTACTCAACCGCAGTGGTTTAGAACTTGAGTGAAATACTGTTAGTAACAGCTTATCTAGTTCCCCGCCTTGGAGTTTGATGACAACCAACAGGTAACTTGCTGTGTGTAAACAGTTGGTAGTGCAGAATTTAGTATAAAATAACAGCATATAAAAGCTATTAATGGGGGGTAAATACTGATTTATAGATTTTTGGTGAAAAAATCCTAAAAATGATTTACATCCTGGAATTAATGCCATATATTATTTATCAATACAATCTAAAAACCAAATAAATCCTAGCAGTCAAGGGGCTTGAGTGCTAATGTCTGAGGCAATCTTGAAACTGATATAATTGGCAGAAATTCTATTTTTTCTAGATGAAGTTAGCGGACTTTTCCGTAATAGTTTTTGCCAAAAATAGAGGTTTATCGGCAATTAATGAATTCGGAGGACGAGAATGATTAAATACAGTTTCAATTTGATAGGGGTATCTCCTGTTTGGCATTTTTTTAATCACCAACAACAGAGTTTAGTAAAACCACAACATCAAGGGATAGAATATCTAGGAACTCACACTTGTACTTTAGATGCGTTCCTAGAATCTATAGAACCAATTCCTGTAAAATGGGGTTGGAATTTAGATCAAGTGGTAGATACGGTAATTGAATTTTGGATGAATAATGCTGAGAGTATTAACTATTGGAAATCTCGTTTACAAGATGCCGGACATGATAGTTTACTCGTAGCTAGAGTAGCAGATATGAACTATTTGTCTGGGGAATTGGAATCACTACTAGGGAAAAATCTGTAACTCTTAATTACCACCCATAAAATAGCAGGAAACAGGAAACAGGAAATAGGAAACAGAGTATTTTATTGTTTACCTGGTAACTGCTATGTCGTTTTCTAATGCTTTGAGAATTTTTAAATACAATATTTCCACTCTTTGTGCTGCTGCTTTACTGCTAACAGCATAGTGATCTAAACCGGGAGAACCATTTACTTCAATTAGCGTATAATCTGTCATTGGTATAGTGATATCATGGGTAAGTATATCTACTCCTGCTAATCTTAATCCTATATCTTTGGTAATATTAATTGTTAATTTTTGAAAGTCAGGATGAATAGTTTCCGAAAAATCTACAGCTTCACCCCCACTAGATAAATTAGCATTATCTAAAAGATAAACAATTTGATTGTTAGGAATCACGCTATCCCAATTAAGATCTTGTGTTTTCAGTTTTCTATCAATACGGAAATCATCAAATTCAAGTTTAATCAAGTTTTTTCTGCCGAGACTAATAAATTTTTCCTGCTTTTGTTGTAGCAACTCTAAAACATTAGATCTACCATTACCAACCACAAATAAAGGAATTCTTTGATAAGCAGCAATTACTTCATTATCTAAAACAACAATTCTATAGTCATTACCACTATAAAATTTTTCTACAATCAATCCCGATTTAATTTTGAATATTTTATCAGCCACATCATAATATTCAGCCTGATTATATACCTTAGTAACCAATATACCATGACTAAGATTCAGAGGTTTAACAATTACAGGAAATCCCATTGATTTTGCATAATTAAAACCATCATCAATATTTCTGAGATTTGCTAATTTAGCGCATAACTTATCATTAAAAAATGTTTTTCCCTCTGAAACCTTATATCCAAACTGCTTGAGAAAAAAATTACTATATGCTTTATCTTTAACTAACTCAGCGGACCCAAAACCATTAATATCTAATTTGTTATGACTAAAAACTGACTTTTTGCCATTTTTAAATGTAATATGTCCAACTAATTCATATTCTGGTTCAACTAAAACTGTAGCCCCTATTTGTAATGCTACTTTTTTGATAATTGATGTAATTGACATTTTTATGGCTCTTCCAGACTATTTCAGATTATACGGAAAAAGTATAGCAACATCCGTAAATATTTGACAATCTAAAATCTCAAATAGTTGAAAATTGGTATAGCTTATAACCATACAATCAATATTTATGTAAGTTTAAATACTAGTTAAATCAGTATTTACTCCTTAGCAGCAAATAAAAGTAAATTTTGTTAAAAAATAAGTTGTTGCATCACGTATTGACAATTTTGAAAATATGTAATACCAAGGTGGCATCATCAATAAAAAGCGATGGTACATTCTTGGTTAAGACACAAAGTAACGCCCTTCACTCAAGTTCATACGCATAAAATAATCATGCCACAAAATACTGATTACAAAAACACCACTTCAGAACATCAAGCCATAGCTTACAGAAAAAGGCTGAACGGTTGGGCTATAGCCCGCGTCGTTACCGAACAGGAAAAAGTAATTGTTGCCAGATTTCGTAGTCGTTCGGATGCAGAAGGTTATATTCAGCACTTACGCCAGTTAATTCTTGATGCTGATTTTGAACTTTTCTTTGATTGTCAACGCGAAGAGGCTGTAATATAAATTAACTCAGTACAGAGACAATTTGAATTAATTGTTTTGTCCTCTGATCCGCTTCAATTGCTAATTTACGAGTCAGTTAGCAGCCCATTGTGTTTAAGTAAAGCCTTGGTACTGGGTTCTCGTCCCCGGAAGGTTTTAAAAACATCCATGGGGTGCTGACTACCACCTAATGCTAAAATTGTATCTCGATAGCGTCTACCAATATCATGAATTGCGGCCTCATCTTCCAAGCCAGCTTCTTCAAAAGCGGCAAAAGCATCAGCACTAAGCACCTCAGCCCATTTATAGCTATAGTAACCCGCTGCATAACCGCCTTCAAAAATATGACCGAAAGCACACAAAAACCCATCCTCCGGTAATGGTGGTAACACAGTTGTCAACTTAGCAATCCGATGTTGCACATCTGTGACAGTTTCCTGACTCTTGGGACAATAGCGGTGATGTAATTCCAAATCCAAACTGCTAAAATATATCTGTCGCAACATAGCTGAACCACTCATGTAATTACGTGCGTCCAACAACTTTTGGTAATAATGTTCTGGTAATGGTTCACCTGTCTGATAATGTTTAGCCATACCCAATAAGGTCTGGCGGTCATAGCACCAATTTTCCATAAATTGACTTGGTAATTCTACTGCATCCCATTCGACATTATTAATACCCGCTGCTCCCAGATAATTTACCTTAGTCAGCATATGATGTAAACCATGTCCAAATTCATGAAACAATGTCTCAACTTCGTCAAAAGCCATTAAACTAGGATTACCATCCACAGGGGGGGTTTGGTTACAAATCAAATAAGCGACAGGGAGACGGATAGTAGTTACAGCATTCTCTTTGATTTGTTGGCGGTGAATGCAAACATCCATCCAAGCACCACCGCGTTTTTCAGCGGGACGGCTGTAAGCATCTAGGTAAAAATAGGCAATGGGTTCACCGTATTTATCAGCAATTTGGAAATAACGGACATCTTCATGCCATACTGGTGCTTGGCCGTCAGCAGGAGTTACCGTGACACCAAAAAGCCTTTTTACCAGCCCAAATAAACCATCTAGGACTTGAGGAAGGGGAAAATAGGGGCGTAACTCTTCAGCCGTAAAAGCAAATTTTTCTTCCCGTTGACGTTCAGCCCAAAAACTAATATCCCAGTGTTGCAAATTTTCTCCTTCTACTGCTTTTTTGCTCTTTGCAAAGGCTTTTAGTTTATCTAGATCTTTAACAGCAGCATTATAACTAGCTTGACGGAGTTCTTCTAAAAGTTTTTCTACAGCGGGAACATCTTTAGCCATTTTACTAGCCAAACTAAGTTCAGCAAAAGTTTCAAAGCCAATTAACTGAGCTAATTCCTTTCTTAACTCTAAAATACGGCTAATTAAGGAGTTATTATCTAATTCTCCAGAAGATGCTCGCGTAATATAAGCTTTATAGAGTTTTTCCCGCAAATCCCGTCTGGTACTATGCTGCATAAAGGGGAAATAACTGGGAAGATCTAAAGTAATATACCAAGGACCATGTTCTAGTGTGGCATTTTCCTCTCCAGCAGCACGTGCAGCTTGGGCTGCAAGGCTTAACAAGCTGCTTGGTAAGCCGTCAATGTCATCTGAGGTGGTGAGGATTAAAATAAAGCCTTTAGTGGCATCTAGGATATGATTAGCAAATCTAGTACCTAGTTCTGCTAATTCCATCTGAATCGCATTAAAACGCTCCCTTGGTTCTCCCTCTAAGCCCACACCAGACAATTCTGCATCTCGAATAGCCCCTTTGATTATTCTCTGTTGCGCTGAATCTAAACTTTCCCAGGTATAACCATTACGAATTGCTTTAAAAGCATTATAAATAGGTTTACTTTGACCTAAGATATTCATAAAGTGAACTACTTGTGGTTGTACCTTTTCATAAGCAATACGTAGTTCTGGACTATTTTGAACACCCATTAAATGATTTAGTATTCCCCAACTCCAATTTAGTCTTTCCGTCAATTTTTCTAAAGGTTCTATTAACCCAGTCCAAGTAGGCTGTATATTTGCCTCTAGGATAGTTAACCGCTGTTCAAGTTCTGCTAATAAATAATTAAAAGCTGGTTCGACTTGCTCCGGTTTAATATCCGCAAATGCAGGTAAACCAGAGCTTTGAAGTAAAGGGTTTTGAGCAAAAGTAGCAGTTGCACGCATAGTAGTGAATTGATAGCCAAGGAGTTAAGTGGGGACAAAAATTGATTTTTTTCTTGATATGGTGACTCAGTCAGCCTAAAAATCAGCTTTTTTAAGAATAAGCTCAAATTGATACGCATGACTGTTACCGCACTATTTTGGGGTTGAAAATCTCTTCGAGATACTCTATGTGATATAATCAGCACAAGTCAAAAACGTGGCGACAAACTTTCCCATTGCTAGAATTACAAAACTAATATTGTAGCAATTTTTTTCCAACTAATTACTTTTATTTTCGCTAATTCTGTAGTCATAATGCGCTATGGGCAATTTAGATCTTGAGTACACAATAGGCAGTATCTGAGCAAAAAATATCATCAAGCTTTCTACGTATCAGAAATAAGCTATATAATAGCCATATAATATCTATTTTCTCTGTTCTGTGAAAATCATGTCTAACCTACCGCCGTTGAATACAGAAACAATTTGGGCAATCATTAATGATACCATTGATGATGCTACCGTGAACCAATTACTATGGTATTACTTAGGTTATCGCTATGATACCACAACAGGAACTTATGATCATAGTCAAGTGGGGACGACATGGAGAGATGAATATCCCCAACCACCTGATTTTATAGATTCTCGGCCAGCAATTATGAAATTAACTCGTTCTATTCCTCCTGAAAATAAACAACTACTTAAAGAAAAATTAGGTTTTAAAGGTTACAAAATTGGTGAATTTGGTCCGCGACAAACTCGCAGAGCCACCTCCGCAAATTGGTTATTAAGTTATATGTTAATCACCACTGGTAAAATTGAGTAAAATTACTGAACTGTGTCTACCTTGAAAACCATATTTTTGGAAAATTGGGTTCATATTAAATTAAACTGGTAATAAGCTGTGCAGAATCATCAAGCTTATACACTTATCTATGCTCTGTCCTCATCTGAGTTCATCTGCGTTTATCTGCGCTTAATTACTGTTGATTTTCGGTCGGGTATTAAATTATCTTTTTGCAGCTAATGTTATGGAAATAACACAGACTTATGTTGTATTTTTTCAAAAAGCTGTGTATATTAATATATATCAACCCTTGCACATAATAATCCTACATGAATTTGTGCAACTTGTTTTTTGTTAACTAACTAATTTAGACTTAAAGAGAATAAAAAACAGTGTCACAGAAGTTTTAGGATTGCTAACGTATAACACAAATCAAGAGATTTCTGCTATGATCCACAAATTAATTAACACTAACATTAAAAGTTCTCATGTTTTGCTAACTCCTAATGAAGTCAAGGAAAAATTACCTTTAACTAAACCCGCTGAAAATACAATTTTAAAATTCAGACAAGAAATAGAACATATTCTAGATTTCCAAGATAGACGAAAATTCATTGTTGTTGGTCCTTGTTCAATTCATGATCCTAAAGCAGCCATAGAATATGGAGAAAAACTACTAAATTTAGCGAAAAAAGTGGAAGATAAACTGCTATTAATTATGCGAGTTTATTTTGAAAAACCCAGAACTACCGTAGGTTGGAAAGGACTAATTAATGATCCCGAAATGGATGATTCTTTTAATGTAGAAAAGGGGATATTAATTGCTAGAAGTTTATTGTTAAAATTGACAGAGTTAGGATTACCAACCGCCACAGAAGCACTTGATCCGATTATTCCTCAATATATCAGTGAATTGGTATCTTGGTCTGCCATTGGCGCGAGAACAACTGAATCACAAACACACAGAGAAATGGCTAGTGGTTTATCTATGCCGGTGGGTTTTAAAAACGGTACTGACGGGAATATTCAAGTAGCTGTAAATGCACTCAAATCAGCGAGAACGCCCCATAATTTTCTGGGTATTAATCAAAAAGGACAAGTGAGTGTATTTCAAACTAGGGGAAATGCTCATGGCCATGTAATTTTGCGTGGTGGAACTGAGCCTAATTTTGATGCTGAGAATATTAAATTAGTGGAAGAACAATTAAAAGCCGCTAATTTATCACCAAGAATAGTTGTTGATTGTAGTCATGGTAATACTAATAAAGATTACAGGTTACAATCTATGGTGTTTGAAAATATTATTCAACAAATATTAGATGGTAATAGTTCCATTGTGGGAATGATGCTAGAATCGAATTTGTATGAAGGTAGTCAACCGATTACAGGAAATCGTGAAGATCTAAAATATGGTGTTTCTGTAACTGATAAATGTATTAATTGGGAAGAAACAGAAAGAATTATTTTGGCTGCTCACGCCAAATTGACCTAAATCTACAGCAGGTTTCATGTATTTATACCACAGATGAATGAATTGAATAAATCTATTACCAATACAGTAGACATTTGATGATCATCAAATGTGGCTAACCTGAAACTATGATAGGGATAATTCATCAATTGTCCCTAGATTTTTTCTCACGTCATCTGTAGTATCTGTAGTAATACTGCAAAATAAATTTCAGATTCTAACAATAATGTTTACTGATAAACAAACAATAACGATTGTCATCTGTTAGTTTATAAGACAGTTTGTCAGCAATGGAGGACATTATTTGCAATCCCCGTCCTCGTTCTTGATCATTATCCTCTAATGCTGAAGTTATTTGCAATTGCTTTTCTAACTCAAAAGGTTCTCCCCAAGACCATATCCGAATTTCTATATCTTCTTTGAGTCTCATAACTTCTAATTCAATTGGGGTTTCTCTGGGCAATTTTTTGTGGGCGTGTTCTACAATATTAATAAATCCTTCTACTAGTAGCGTTTGTAATTCCCACCAAATTGTTTGATTATTAAATGGGGGCTGGTTGATTTGCTCCAGCCAGGATAAAACTTCACTTGTAGCATTAATATCTGTATTGGTTTTTAGGTAGATTTTATGATTCATTGGTTAATCTATAGAATGTGAAAAAGAAAAATGTAAATCATTAGACAAGATCTAATGTAGAGTAATTAATAAGTAATTATTCAAACTGTTTAATGGTCAAAATGTTTAAAATCCTCGTCATTGACGATGATCCTATCTTACGAATGGTTGTGAAAAAAACGCTGAACACCCAGGGCTATGATGTTACCATAGCAGCTAATGGCGAAGAGGGAATAATATCAGCAAAAAAATTATGTCCCGCTCTCATTATCTGTGATTGGGTAATGTCTGGGATAGATGGTTTACAAGTGTGTCGTCAGATTAAGTCAGATCCCAAACTAGCTACGACTTTTTTTATTCTTCTGACTGCAAAAGGAGCTTCTTTAGGAGAGGAAGATGATCGTGTCAGGGGATTGGACGCAGGAGCAGATGAATTTATCTCTAAACCCATTGAGATGAATGAATTAAAAGCACGGGTAAGAGCAGCATTAAGGCTACATCAATTAAATCGAGATTTGCAGCATCAAAAGCAAATTTTAGAGCAGTTAAATCAAGATTTGCAGCATCAAAAGCAGGTTTTAGAAACCGAACTAGCTGAAGCTGCTGATTATGTGCGATCGCTTTTACCATTACCACTTGTAGGATCAGTGACAATAGAATCTTTATTTGTACCTTCAGCACAGTTGGGAGGGGATTGTTTTGATTACTATTGGATTGATGATGAGCATTTGGCAATTTATCTATTAGATGTCTCTGGTCATGGTGTAGGCTCCGCTTTACTATCTGTATCTGTATTGAATATCTTGCGATCGCAGTCTCTACCAAATACTAATTTTTGTCAACCAGCAGAAGTTCTCAAAGCCCTCAATGAAAGTTTTCAAATGAGTAAACATGGCGATAAATACTTTACCATTTTCTACTGTGTTTTTAATCGTGTTAATCATCAGCTAGTTTATGGCAATGCTGGACATCCACCCGCTGTATTAATATTTGGAAATGATCCCTCCAGTATTGAGGTTATAAAACTAGAATCTCTAGATTTACCCATTGGCTTTTTACGAAATATCAGTTTTGAAACTGCTATTTTAAAAGTTGCAGAAAACAGCACTTTATATATTTTTAGTGATGGTGCTTACGAACTGCTGCAACCAGGGGGACAAATTTGGGGTTTCGACTCCTTCGTTAATTTATTGCTCACCCATAATCAGACAAATGACAATCATATTGATCAACTCTTACCTGAGATTATAAATATCAGCGGCAACGAAAATTTTGATGATGATTTGTCTTTACTACGAGTTAATTTTAGTGGCTGTCAAAATCCCTAATATCTCAACTTTTATCAAGGGTGTTTGAAAAGTTTTTGGCGATTATAAATCCCTACTACACAAACACAGACTACCTGGGTGGACTAGGAAAAAATTAAGGGTTTGAAACATAAAAGATGGGTTTTGTCTTTGTGCAACTAGACTTGTCTATTCATCCTCTAAGATTGGGAAAAACCGGATATGTACAAGTTTAGAATTGCTAAACCTTTACCTATAGAACCTATAGAATCAAACCATTAAGCATTTTCTAGTTCCAATACTTTGCTGTCAAACACTTCTCTATTACTTAATATGTTCAAAACTCGATTGATTTTCGTTAATTCAAATAACATTTTGACTTGATCATTAATGGAACATACAAATAGTTCTCCTTTAGCATTTCTAACACTTTGCATTGCTCCCACTAAAGCACCTAAACCAGAACTATCAATAAACGTCACCTTTGACATATCAATCAATAGCATATCAACTCCATTATTAATGATATCAGTAATTTGACGACGTAATTCATTACCGGAGGTGGCGTTTAAAATTCCTGATGGTTCAAAGACGTGAATTTTAGAAGTCATAAATTATCTTCCTTTCTGTGTTAGTTTGTAAATTTGCCATGGAAAATCGTCATATCTATTGAAAATTATACTACTATTTAAAGCATTTTGTATAACTTTAAAAAATAGATTTACAAGCAATAAGGACTTTCATTAACTTTCCCCACCAGGTGAGGGGGTTAGGTTTTGTGGTTGTATACAATTCTGTTGAAACACCCTCTCAGAGGTAATTCATGAATTACCTCTACTTTCCTTTTGTTTTGTGTAAGTCCTGTGGTTGCCAAACAGCAGCGCTGATAATTGCCCAAAGTAGAGATAAAATATATATACCCCATAATGTGTTGATCAAATAAACCCAAGGATTTTCTAACTGACCAATAGCGAAACGATATATACTCCATATTATACCTAAAATCATCAAAATAAACACAGTTAGTTGTGGCCAGATTAGCCGGAGATAGATTCCTGATTGTCGCTGCTTAGGTGTAACCTGAAATTTAATAGGTTGTCCGGTTAATACACTCCATGCAGATTGAATGAATAGGGGAAATAAAGAGATAGAATATTGTTCTGAACGCCATAATTCCGCACCATTAATTCCCCAACCAGCGGCTAAAAAAGTCAACCTATTAATTATAAAAGCTGGCAAAAAATGGATAGTAAAATCAAAACCATAAGTTTTCACGGGGATAGTTCCCGTAAAAAAATGGATAATGGGACAAGCAATAAAAATCAAAGTTGCAAACCCAGAAAAATAACTATATGTTGTCTTAAAATAGTGTAATCGTTGCCAAAATGTTAGTCCTGGTTTGGTGAGAGGATTTTCTCTCATTAACACTTGAATTGTGCCTTGAGACCAGCGCATTCGCTGTTTGAGGGTAGAACTTAAATCATCAGGAGCAAGTCCTTCTGCTAATAATTCATGATGATAAATTGATTTCCAACCAGAACTATGCAACCGCATGGCTGTATTCATATCTTCGGTAATACTATCGCTAGAAACACCGCCAATTAATTCAAATTCATCTAATTTTTTGCCATCTTTGACAAATTCATCTGCAAAATATTGTAAACCCACACTAACCAATGCTTCTCTTCTGAGGACTGCATTTGTACCCGTGTAGAAAGCTGAATTCATGCCATCTTTACCTTGTTGAATGGGTCCATAAAATAAGTTGGCTCGATGTCCAAAGGGGTCTCCAGGGGGAATATTATAAAAATCTTGGGGAGTTTGCACAAATGCAATGCGGTTTGGCTCGTATTTTCCTGAATACAAATTATAGGTATAAAAATATGGCAAGACTCGTTTTAAAAATGCTGGTTTGGGAATATGATCTGCATCTAAAGTCAGAATAAAATCCCCTGTGGTTTCTCCAGAAAAAATGGCGTAATTGAGATTACCTGCTTTAGCATGATGAGGTACTCCTGGTTGTTTAGGACGGGCAATATACCGTAGCCTAACCAGTTGCACAAGTTCTAATTCTTTTTGACGAATTGCTAATTCTAATGCCCTGCGTTCATGATTAAGATATTCATATATAGTTGATTTACTGGCATGATGACTCTTTTGATTTTGAGGATTTAACCAGAGAATAAACTGTTGTAAACTGTGGACAAATCTAGCCGGAATATCCTCTAAAGTATTTTCTGATATCAAAGATGATTGTTGCAGCCATTCTTCAGCAGCTTTTACCTCAGGTGCTAGATTTTCCAGTTGCTCAATTCGTTGATTTAAGGTAGATAATTCCGTGTCAATTCGATTAGCTTCCTCTTGTAATAATGGTGATTGTAAATCCTCTAGAGCTAATCTTTCTGACATGGCTCGCATTTGTTCAGAATTACCATCATCTAATACATATACACGCAGCTTTGTGCTTGGATAATCTATTGCTAAAGCTGCTCTAGCAGTTTCTTCTACTATTTCTGAGGGCTCATTATAGCAGGTGATAAACACATCTACATTTGCCCAATCAGAGCTAGGAAGGGGTGGGCTTAACTGGTTAAGGGACTTAACTTGTCTGACTATAGGCCGCCATAGTCCAATGACAAACATAACTCCCCCGAAATAGCTGTAAATTTCCGCCAGCAATAAAGGAATAGACAGCCATAGAGCATCAAAGTTGATAGAATGAGTTATCCGCCACTGTAAATACCAAGCTCCTAAAATTAGGTTTATTTCCGCTAAATACCGAAAAAGTAGGGTTCTTTTTTTCAGTGTTGAACGGCTATTACCGGAAAAATTGGCTGAATTATAACTAGAGGACGCTGAGTTCATTTTGTCACCAAAAATAAAATTTAAATTAGTCAATTAGCGGTTGTTTGTTTCTATAGGAGTCCTGTATTTGATTTTTGATTTGAACTATTCCCATGGTGGGTAATGTCCGTCAAAACACCTTTAAGGTGGGTAATGGCCAGCCTGTAGTCTTTGATATTATTTAGACATCATTTAAAATTCCTGTAGCTTGATAAAGTAGATTTGTTATTTAATGTATCAGATTTTTGGTGTCTTTTCTAACGATAGTGAAGTGATTCTCTGTTCTCTATCACTCTAGTTCCCCCTGAATGGTTCTCAAATTTTATTTGTAAATGATACAGCAACACCGTCACTACAAACTATTAAGATGGATTGCATTGTTCCTAAGTGGAGCATTTCTGCAATTTTTGTTCTGTGTACCTACAGTATCTTTAGCACAAAATTCTACTCCTAATGGCTGTAGTCAAATTTCAGCCCCTCTGACACCGGAGGAACAGACTTACGCTCGTGCAGCTTGGCAGTATTTTGTCAATAACTATCAAGCAAATACAGGGTTTACTAATTCTACTGGTGGTTATCCTTCTGGTACTCTCTGGGACATTGGTAATTACCTAATGGCTTTGAATGCAGCGCGGTGGATCAATTTGATTAACCAGTCGGAATTTGATTCGCGTTTAAACAAATTTCTTACCAATTTTGCTAATCTTAGTTTATTTGAAAACGCTTTACCAAATAAGGTGTATAATGCTGCTAATGGAAAAATGACTGATTATGGTAATAAACCTGTAGAAAAGGGTCTGGGTTGGTCAGCTTTGGATATTGGTCGCATATTGGCTGCTTTTCATATTATTGGTACTTGTCATACTCAGTATAAAAATTGGCTAAAGGGACTTATCAGTAAGTGGCAGTTAGCAAGATCACTGAAAGATGACCAACTTTACGGAGCGCTTGTCTTACCTAATGGTAAAACATTGTTGGTACAAGAAGGGCGACTTGGTTATGAGGAATATGCTGTTAGGGGTTATGAACTATGGGGATTTAAAGCACCCAAAGCGGCGGCTTTAGAGCCTTTCAAACTTGTAGATATTAACGGTGTGAAAATTCCTGTTGATACCCGTGATTTTCAAAGCACTAATGCTAATAATTATGTAGTCAGTGAATCCTATATTCTTGATGGTATTGAATTTGGCTTAGAAGGTTATTTAAAAAAATATGCTGCTGACATTTTAGAAGTACAAAAGCGACGCTTTGAATCTACGGGACAACTAACTGCTGTTTCTGAAGACAACATTGATCAACCTCCTTATTTTCTCTACAATACTATATACTCCAATGGAGTTGCTTGGGCGACAATTACGGAGAAAAATAAGCCCTATACAGAGTTGCGGAGTATTAGCACTAAAGCTGCCTTTGGCTGGCGCTATCTTTACCCAGGTAATGCTTATGCTCAAAAGGTTTTTGATGCGGTTAAGGATTTACGTGATCCTAAAGGTGGTGGCTTCTACGCTGGACTGTATGAAGAAACAAAAAAACCTAATAAATCCCTGACAGGTAATACTAATGGCCTAATCATGGAGATTTTATATTATAAGGCTAGAGGAAATCGTCCTTTGATTGGTGGTAGTGGGGTGAGTTTTGCAAAAATACCGTCTGGTGATTCTAAACCCTCAGATTCTAAACCCTCAGATTCTAAACCCTCAGATTCTAAACCCTCAGATTCTAAACCCTCAGATTCTAAACCCTCAGATTCTAAA
>OMJF01000101.1 GCA_900299285.1 Anabaena sp. 54
ATTGTGGAATGTTGGGTTTCGCTATGGCTCAACCCAACCTACGTTATTGTTTGTAATTGCTGTTGATTTAGATAGAAATAATGTCCTTTTTTAGCCATTAATTCCTCATGAGTACCACTTTCAATTAACACACCTTTATCTAGTACCAAAATTAAATCGGCATTTCGCACGGTGGAAAGACGATGGGCAATTACTAAAGTAGTTTTTCCTTTGAGAATTGTGTTAAAATTCTGTTGAATTATCCTTTCTGATTCGGTATCTAGGTGAGAAGTTGCTTCATCTAAAACCAATAATTTAGGATTACCTAATAATGCTCTAGCAATAGCTATTCTCTGTCTTTGTCCACCAGATAATAAACCTCCTCCTTCACCAATTTGGCTTTCATAACCCATGGGTAATTTTTTGATAAATTCATCAGCACCTGCCATTTTTGCTGCTACAATTACTTCTGATAAAGGTATTCCTGGATGTCCTAAACTGATATTTTCTCGAATTGTTCCACCAAATAAAAATGTGTCTTGGTCAACTACACCAATTTGTTGTCGAAAAGAACGCAAGGAAAGACTAGTAATATCTTGTCCGTCAATTAAAACTTTACCGTCTGTAGGGGGATATAAGCCGATAACTAATTTAGAAATGGTGGTTTTTCCTGAACCACTGCGTCCCACTAAGGCTACTATTTGTCCGGGTTTGATTTCAAAACTGAGGTTTTCTAATATATTAATATCGCTTTCTGGATGATAGCGAAATGTGACGTTTTCAAAGCGAATATTACCCTGAATTGCTGGTAAATTCTGTCGTGATTGATTTTGTAAGTCTTCTTCTGGTTCTGTGTCTAAAACATCGTTAATTCTTTCGACTGCAATCACAACTTCCTGCAATTCATTCCATAGGACAATTAACCGTTTGAAGGGATTAATAATATTACCCAGGAGCATATTAAATGCTACTAATTGTCCCACGGTTAACTGATTATGAATTACTAAATATGCCCCAAACCATAATAAAGCTGTGGTAGCTATTGCTTCAATTGTGTTACTAAAAATTTGTAAACGATTGCCGATAACTTGCCCGGAAAAGTTGGTTTTTATCTCTTTATTTAATAACTCTTCCCAATGCCATCTTACTGTTTGTTCTACTGCTGTGGCTTTGACTGTTCGCACACCAGTTAAGGCTTCTATTAAGTAACTACTTTCTTTGTTAACTGCATTGAATATTTCTCTGGAAATCCTTTGTAAAAAGGGTGTGGCAATTAATGTTAATAAGGCAAAAGGTGGGACAATTATTAAAGCTAATAATGCCATTTTCCAACTGTACCAAAACATCAAGCCCACATAGATGAAGACTGTAAATAAATCCAGAAGAATTGATAATGCTTCACCAGCTAAAAAGCGTTGAATTTTGCGGTTTTCCTGCACACGAGAAATAATATCCCCTACATAACGAGTCTCGAAAAAACTCAGGGGTAAACGCAATGTATGACGAATAAAACCGACAATTAATGCTAAGTCTATGCGATTTGCTGTATGATCTAAAAGATATTGCCTTAAACCGGTCATAGCCACCCGAAAAAGGCTAAAAATTAACAATCCTATTCCTACTGTTGTTAGGGTCAATTCTGACCGTTGTACTACTACCCGATCTAAAATTAATTGGGTAAATAAGGGGGTAATTAAGCCAAATATCTGGATAAATATGGAAGCGATAAATACTTCCAACATGACTACAGAATGGGGTTTTATTAGCTCGAAAAACTGCCAAAAAGGTGTAGATGTCTCTTTGGTTTCTTTGAGCATTGCTGTCGGTTGTAATAACAATGTATAACCAGTCCAGTCGCTGTTAAATTCCTTATGGGTGAGGGTACGTTGACCAATAGCGGGGTCAGCAACAATTACATATTTAGGGGTAATTTCGTAGACAACTATGTAATGTTTGCCTTCCCAGTGAACAATGGCGGGTAATTTTTGCTTTGCTAACTGCTTTAAACTGGCTTTGACAGGTCTAGTAGCAAAACCTAGACTTTCCGCTGCTGTTAATAACCCTCGCAAGGATGCACCATTGCGGTCTACATTAGCAATATCACGGATACGATTGACACTAAAATGTTTCCCCCAATACTTGGAAACCATGACTAAACAAGCTGCTCCGCAGTCAGAACCACTTTGTTGAGCAAAAAATGGATAGCGCCCCATTACCCTTTGCCATAAATGCCCTACTCGTTGTCTGGGACTGGGAAAATAGGCTTGATTAATTTTTGATTCTTTTGAATCTAAGGTTAAATGGGGGGGTTAAATTTGAATTTTCCTTTTCTGGAGAGCTTGGTTTTATCGGTGTATAATCTGCGTTTCTGACCAAGGAGTATGCTTTCTCCCATAAATGTTCTCGTATTTGGGGATACTTGGCTATTAATGGTAATAGTAACTTTTCTGGCAGAAAGTATAACTGTAAATTTACTGAAGCTCTAGCTGCATAAGGCTGAAATTTAGATTGGGAAAACAAAGTAAATTCACCGAATGATTCTCCAGATTCTAGAGTAGTAATTAGTTCGTCTTTATCATCTAATAGTCTGACTTTGCCTGTAATTATGATGTAAATACCCGGTTCAATATTCTTTCCTGTCCAGAATTTGCCGACTTTAGGGTTAATAGGTTGAAGTTCAGGAAGATAGTGATAAAATTCTTCTGCGGTCAGTGAATACCCTAATATATTGTTGATTTGTTGCAGAGATACTAATTGAGCGGGGACATTGTGCGCCATAAATGTCTAAATCCTTTACTGTTTTGTGAAAATTAATAAGTATTATTTCGGAGAAATCGTCAGTATTTGCTTTTTTAAGGTCAGCAATGGCTATTTTGGGTTCTGCGGCTGATTTTGGGCTATTTTGTTCATTATGGCTGGATTTTCGGCGAGTGGATAAGCCCATTTGTTTGAGAAGTCGCTTAAAATGGCGATCGCTCATTGTAAAGCCAAATTCTTCGCATAGATGTTTATGCAAACGATTTAATGTCCAGTGTTCAGAAATATAACCATAATCACGAGGATGACTGCTCAATAATTGTTGTAAACGAGTTAAATACTCTTCACTAACTGATTTAGGGCGACCAATCGGACTATCTTGCCATTGATGCGCCTTTCCCTGACGAGCTATGTGTATCCAATGTCTAGCGGTTGCGGGACAACACCCCAAGATTTGACAAATTTCTGCTTGGGGTATTCCCTCGTCCGCTAACAACATAATTTTAATCCTTTGACGCTGAGATTCAGAACAGTCTTGTTGTAATGATTCTAACAGCTTATGCCGTTGAAAATCTGATAAAAAGTTACTTAAAGAATCGCTTCTTTGTCTACTACTGCTTGTCCATTGAGATTTATACATAAATGGTTCAAAATTGTCAAAATAAAAACCAGCAGCTATCTTATCTCTTTTTAAATGAGACTTTTTTGTATTTTAAGGTCACATTTGCATTGTAATATTAACAATTTATAAAAAATTTACACTATTCTTGTTCCCAGTCGGAGACTGGGAATTATATTATTTTGACTTGAGTTAAATAACTACAGCGATTTCCAATCATATAAGCTACATCTTAGCTCCCTCATCGCACCCCCCTCAATCCCCCCGCAGCGGGGGGAAGAAAAGGATAAACTTTTGATGTTGGAGGGGGTTGGGGGTGGGGTTCTTGTTACGGGTTTGATCGCAAACTGATGTAAGTATTAATCAGAACTTACATAAACTATGTGCAGAAACCTTCTTTTCTTTCTGGAGCTCCTTCCTATTGTGGTTAGCGCAGCTTTTGCTTGGGAAATACGTAGTTAATTGTAATTCCTAGAAACTAGTAATTAGCAAGAGTTTTTATGCAAAAAACTTTTCTACACAACGCACAAATATTTCCACACCCATAGGTAAAGCATTTTCATCAAAATCAAATCGGGGATGATGATGAGGATAATCTAATTTTTTCTCTGCATTTGCAGAACCCAGAAAAAAGTAACAACCAGGGACTTCTTGTAAGAAAAATGACATATCTTCTCCACCCATGGTTTGACATTCGCTGAATACACCCATGGGGATTTCTATCACTTCCTGGGCTACTGAACGCACTAATGCAGCTATGTCAGCATCATTAATCACCGGTGGATAAAGATTGATATAATCTAAGTCATAATTAGCACCGTGACTTTGACAAATTCCCGCAATAATTTTTTCTATGCGTTCTTTAAAAAAACCTGCTAAATCAGGATTAAAATATCTTACAGTACCGCCCATTTTTGCAGTATCAGCAATTACATTAACTGCCGTTCCTGCGTGGAGTTCTCCCACTGTCACAACTGCGGAATCAAGGGGGTTAATGTTACGGGAGACAATGGTTTGTAAAGCACTGACTATTTGTGCTGCTACCACTAGAGAATCTACGGTTTGATGGGGAATTGCGCCATGTCCACCTTTACCGAAAATGGTACAGCGGAATAATTCCACAGCGGCCATTAATGCTCCAGTGCGGACTCCCACTGTCCCTAAAGGCAAATTATTCCATAAGTGTAAACCGATAATGGCATCAACATCAGGGTTATTAAGTACACCTGCGGCTATCATGGGTTTTGCTCCACCTGGACCTTCTTCTGCGGGTTGGAAAATAATTTTTACAGTTCCATTCAAGTCTTGACGGTGCTGATAAAGATAATAGGCTGTACCGAGAGCGATCGCTGTATGTCCATCATGTCCACAAGCGTGCATTATCCCATCCCGTTGAGAACAATAGGGAACTTCATTGAGTTCTTGAATAGGTAAAGCATCCATATCAGCCCGAATTGCTAATACTTTACCATGGGTAGATTTTTCCCCTTTAATAATAGCTACAATTCCCGTTTGAGCAATTCCTACTTGATGTTCAATTCCCCAATTTTGCAACTTTTGGGAAATAAATTCAGCGGTGATTTTTTCCTGAAAACCTAATTCTGGTTTTTGGTGAATTTGTCGTCTCCACTCGACTAATTGCGGTTGTAAAGCCCGAATTTCTAACCGCACATTTTTGAGATACACTGTTGAAGCCAGAGGAAATGTAGAAACCATATTATTACTTAAAAATTGAAAGTTGAAAATTTAATATCCCCGACTTTTTTAATAAGTCGGGAATCTCATTGTTGAGAAATTATTGAGGATTGGCATATAATGTTTCCCAATCCAAACCAGCAGCAATTTCCGCAAGTTTTTCTAAATCTTGGGGATTTTCGACATAGGGAACACAACCTAAAACTGGTATATTTGTCAATGATTGAATTAACCGGACTGGAGTTAAATCAGTAATTTCTTCCTCCTGTCGCGGTTGGATACAATTAAGAACAATACCACGCAGAGCGATTTTAGCTTGTCTAGCTAATGCTACATTAGCAACAGCATTTGCGATCGCTCCCAATCTCACAGGTACAACCAAAATTGTCGGTAATCGCCATTCTCCTGCTAAATCAGCTACGGTCAACTCATCAGTAATCGGTGAACCTAACCCACCCAAGGATTCAATTAATACCAAATCACGTTTTTTTTGTAAAGCTAACAAAGTTCCCCAAACTACCGCCAAATCAACTTGGCGATTTTCCTTAGCAGCGGCTACAGGTGGGGCTAAAGGTGCTTGAAAATACAAAGGTGTAATTTCTGCTGGCGACTGTTCAAGACTAAATAGAGTTTGATACAGTTCCCTATCTCCCATACCCGATTGAATTGGCTTCATAATCCCTAAACTGCGCTGAGGGTAATATTTTTGCCAATAAGCGGCTAAAGC
>OMJF01000102.1 GCA_900299285.1 Anabaena sp. 54
AAAACCTGCCTACGCAGGTTTCAAATCCTTAATTTTTCCTTAGTCCACGCAGGTGGACTTTGCTTGTGTAGTAGCGATTTATAATCGCCATAAACTTTTCAAACAACCTCTAAGCAATAAGTTCTAATATTCCCTTTTTTACTGACAAATTTCTAAGAGATTTACCCCATTCTTTTTGATGCTCTTTCCACGCTTCTGGCATTTCATCCCATATTTTACCATCTAATAATTTCCCCCCAGATTTAGAAGTTCTCCCACCAATTTGTTTAAAGAAAAACGCTACTTCTGCTTTTTGACATTGAGCACGAATTTCCTTCGCCCAATCTATTTTCATACTACGATGTTTTTGTCCAGATTCTCCTCCAACAATCACCCAATGAATATCCGTTAAATCAAGATTTAATGAACCTAACAATGGTTCACAGGACAGAAAACGCACATTTACCGGCACTTGACGCAATAAATCAACACGAGAAACATAACTTTGATTTTCCACTGATACACCTAACCAGATATTTTTATGAAACTCTAGATGTGGTGCTAATTCAACTAATCTTTCAGGTCTTTTTGTTAATATTTGATAGATATGATGAGGTGTAGCCTGAATAACTTTAAATACCTTTTGAATAAAATCTAAAGGTACTTTTTCATGAAAAAGATCACTCATGGAATTAACAAAGATTCTACTGGGAGTACGCCATTTTAAAGGTTCTGTCAATCTTTCTGGATATAAAGTTAAATCAAATCCGTTTTTAAAGTTATTAGGAAAACGTTTAGTTAAAGCTTCCGCATAACAATGTAAGCAACCTGGACTAACTTTGTCACAACCGGTTGTAGGATTCCAAGTTTTATCTGTCCACTCAATACCCGTATTTATACTAGACATGATGATTTAAACCTTACTAAACAATAAATTTTGTCAGTTATCTGGATTTGATGTTTTGAAGTTCATAATTACTTTTATAATAAATCTTTGTTTCTACCATAACTGAAAGTATCAAAACCAAGTCCAAAGCAAAACAGGGATTTTTAGCTACAATGGCATCATTTATCCCTGTTTTTTGCCAATTTCAGCTAAATTGCTCCTCCGCGTCCAAATTAAACAACATTTGTAGAGTCTGCATACATCGTCTTCTCGCTTCTACATCTTCCTGGGCGCGTAATTGCACCATGGGGTCATGCAAAATTTTATTAACTATTCCCCTTGTTAAAGCTTCAATGATTTCTTGATGTTTTTCGCTAAATTCTGAACCCAAGCGCGATAAAGCTTTTTCTAATTCTTGTTCGCGGATAGTCTCTACTTTATTGCGTAAAGAACTAATTGTAGAAACAGTTTCTAAACTCCGCCACCACACATCAAAAGCCCCTACTTCCTCGTCTAATATCTTCTCAGCTTCTTGCGCCATTTGGCGGCGACTTTCATAATTTTGTGCGACAACGGCTTTCAAGTCATCTACATTAAAGGCTTTGACATTGGCCAAATCATTAACATCTGCATCTACGTTGCGAGGTACGGAAATATCAAATAACATTAATTGTTGATTTGGTTCTAGTACCATTTCTAACTTAGCCCGATTCAGAATCGGCTCTGTTGATGAGGTGCTAGTAAATACTATATCGCTTTCGGAAATTACTGATATCATCTGTGGCAGCAAATGGATTTGTATAGGTTGCTCTGGGAACAAATTTGCTAGTTCTTCAGCCCTTCCACGGGAACGATTAACAATACTAATTTGAGTTGCACCTTTAGAAATTAGATGTTGTACAAGTAACCTGGACATTTTCCCAGCACCAAGAATAGACACACGATAATTAGATAAATTTTCCACCTTCATCTGTGCTAATTCTACTGCTGCCGAACTGATGGAAACAGCACCAGTACCAATACTTGTTTCTGTGCGAACTCTTTTACCGGCGGTGAGAGCTTGTTTAAATAACCGATTTAAAATGGTTTTAATACCATTAAATTGCTGTCCGAGCTTATGAGTATGTTTAACTTGAGCTAAGATTTGACCCTCACCCAATACGAGACTATCCAAACCAGCCGCAACCCGTAAAATATGTGTTACAGCATCACCATGAAGCAATATAAACAAATGATGGCGTAGAGAGACTATAGGTAGTTTACTATGTTCAGAAAGGAACTGAGTAACCTCATGAATCCCTTGAGTAGTTTCCTTACTGACAATGTAAATTTCTAAGCGGTTACAAGTGCTGAGAATAGCAACCTCATCAATATGAGGATAACCGAGAAGATGAGCGATCGCTCCTTCGATTTGAGCTTCGGGAATACTTAATTTTTCTCTAACTTCTATTGGGGCTGTTTTATGGCTTAACCCCACCACTGCAATATTCATTTCTTAAATGGGTAATTGTTAATGGGTAATGGGTAATAGGTAATCGGTAATTGCTAATGGGTTTGTTCACTCCGCACTCCATACCCAATCGCCAATTACCAATCACCAATCACCAATTCTTAGTACAATTGAATGACCTTAGGTTGCTCTGCCATGTGAATAGTATCTACAAAGCGAGCAGTTTTAGACTGGGTAGAAATGACCAAGCTTTGAGTTCTAGCGCCACCGTGGAAGAAGCGTACACCTTGCATCAAGTTACCACTGGTGATACCACAAGCAGCAAAAAGAACTGTTTCACCGGATGCGAGTTCATGGGCATCATAAACCTTATCAGGGTCAGTGATACCCATAGAAGCGAGACGATCTAGGTTTGCTTCTTTGCTTTCGCCGATCAAACCTGTTTTTACAATTGCTGGATCGTAAATCAACTGACCTTGGAAATGTCCACCTAAAGCCCGCATAGCTGCGGCAGAAATTACACCTTCAGGAGCAGCGCCAATACCCATGAGTGCATGAACGTTAGTACCAGCAAAACCGCAAGATAAAGCAGCGCCTACGTCACCATCAGAAATTAATTGTACTCTTGCGCCAGCTTCACGAATTTCCTTAATTAAATCGTTGTGACGTTCGCGCTTCATGACAATGACCACAAGTTCTTCAATGGAGCGACCCAGACACTCAGAAAGAATCTTGAGGTTTTCTGTTGCTGATTTGTTGATATCAACTTTACCTTTAGCTGCTGGTGGTGCGGCTAACTTCTTCATGTAGAAGTCGGGAGCAGCAAATAAACCACCTTTTTCAGAAATTGCTAAAACAGCCATTGAACCGGGTTGTCCGTAAGCTACGAGGTTTGTACCTTCGCAGGGGTCAACAGCGATATCAATTTCGATTAATTCATCAGGGTTACAGAAGTTTTTAGCATCTTCACGAGTACAGATCCCAACTTCTTCACCGATGTAGAGCATAGGAGCATCATCCCGTTCACCTTCACCGATGACAATGCGACCGCGCATCTGGATTTTGTTCATCCGTTCGCGCATAGCTTCCACAGCTACTTGGTCAGCAATGTTCTTTTCGCCT
Organism: Anabaena sp. 54; assembly: GCA_900299285.1. Taxonomy (GTDB): domain Bacteria; phylum Cyanobacteriota; class Cyanobacteriia; order Cyanobacteriales; family Nostocaceae; genus Dolichospermum. The sequence continues at coordinate 3,438 of OMJF01000102.1, forward strand.
TTACCCATCCACTTTGCAGAGGCGATCGCCGCTTGCTCAACTACTTCAATAATCTCTAAACCAATTGTATTTTCCACGGAATCTGCCCTCTAAATTACTTGTCAACTAAGTTTTTTTTAGCTATTTCAGTTTTTAAGTCTACCAAAGTGCGGATACTTATGGAAAAAAGTCTTGACCGTTAACTGTGTTAAGTTTTGCAACTAAAACTCAACACTTATATTTTTTCATTCAGTTATATTGACTGAGTTGGGCAAAAATGAAGTAAAAAGACACAAAAAACTCAAGTATCTCCTAAAATTCCCCTTCTCCCTCTCCTCCCTTGTCATCACCACAATTTTTCACACCAAACGACTGAATGTACCAATTGAGTAAATGCTCATACCAGGTTACAATAATTTTGGTGACAGCCTCCCCACTGTTCCTTACGAGGCTTTTATGGCAGCAAATCTCAAACAGATAGCCAAGTATCTAGATAATCTTGGTTGGCAATACCGTTTTGATGAAGAAGAAGACCGGATTATTACAGGTGTTGAAGCTCAAAACCTAGAGGATTTCCTGATAGTTGTCCAATTGGACGAAGAAGGGAAATTTTTCCGGTTATTTGCGCCTCAAGTTTTAGCGGAAGTCAAAGACCATCCCCACAAAAACGCCATCCTGCAAACCATGCTGGCTATTTCTTGGGAAACCAAAATGCTGCAATGGGAATATGATCCCTCCGATGGTGAAATCCGCGCTATCATTGAATTTCCCCTGGAGGACTCCATACTCACCGAAAGACAATTTAACCGTTGTCTAAGCGGATTAATCCAAATTGTGGATAGCATTGCTGTACCGCGTTTGCAGGAAGTAATGGAAACAGGAGAAGATCCGGGAAATATAGACTTGGGAGAAAGATTATTGTTGAGTATTCAAGAACAAGCTCCTGGATTATTAGAACTCCTAGAAAAAGCCATGGAAGCGCGGCAAAAGCGAGGTAGTTTTACCGATGAATCAGAGGATAACTACTGAAATCGCTAAACTGGAAAGTGATCACCTAATTATCATATACAAAAAAAGAAATTTTTTAGGGCTGGATTTTTATGACATCCTATGCAACTTCCTCTGCTAAAGCGGAAATGAGTGAACTTCGGCGGTTAAAAAGTTTACTACCGCCAGAATTACAAAGTTGGGTAACGGTTGAAGGCACAACAGAGGTTAATCCACCTTTGATTCGTTGTGAAGAAATCGGCAAAGACCAAGTAGAAATTCAAATTGACTTGGTAAAATGGGATGCTCTGGCAATGGATCAGCGGAATTTACTGTTTTGGCACGAAGTGGCTCGTGTTCAAAATGACACCATTCCTAAAGATGGCTGGGAAATGGCCGCACTAGCCATTGGTTTAGGTGGTGCTGTGGGTGAATTGTGGGGACAAGATGGATTATTACTAGTATTAGCTTTAGCTCTATGTAGCGTTTCCGGTTGGCGATTATACCAAAAAAATAATGGGGACAAACAAATTAAAGAATTGCTAGATGCTGACGAAAAAGCGATCGCTCTAGCCACCCGTTTTGGTTATACTTTACCTAACGCTTATAAAAGTCTTGGTAGTGCCTTAAAAACCTTAGTGGAAAACACTCCTAGCAAGCGGCAGCGTTCTCGATATGAAGCTAGACTTTCTGCTCTTAAACGCAGCGCTAACAAAGCTAAATCTAAATCTAGAAATGGCGGTGGTGAACTGTAAAATCAGGCGTTGCTGATTTTAGGGATGAAAATAATTTTGTATACATTCAAAATCCTTGTAGAGAAGTTCCATGGAACGTCTCTACCTCCAAAAATTATACGCCAATTCAGCAACGCCTAAACTTGATTATTTTCTTGATGAAAACTTTTTAAATTCTACATTTGATTCAACATTTTATGAGTTTGGGGAATTACACGCACTTGTTTAACAAATCTTTTCATCAAAACTTGCCATTCTAAAACCTGGTCTGGAGTTGGTGCTACCATGACCACAGAACTAAATTTTTGAGCAGCCACAGGGGCAACAGCTAAAGGGGTAACAGGTTGCAAAAATACCGGAATATCCTCACTAACTTGGGCAACTAACAAAGCAGCCCGTTCTAACTCCTCAACAACTGTACTTTGGGAAACAATTATTTTTACAAATACTTCTAACTTAGAGTTAGAGCATAATTGAAGAAATTTTGTATGTTCTAGCCAATAAGTTTCACCGCTGACACTGGGTAGTTTCAAATCCATACCCACAGAGTCAAGATAGGGGAGAATTATTGTCAAATTTTCTGGGCGATGTCCGCCGGTTTCCAGATAAATTGGTAAACTAGTCAGCGATCGCACTGCGGGCAAAAATTCCGCCAAAAATTGTGCATGAAGCAAAGGCTCTCCACCAGTCAAGCTAATGCTATCGTGAACAAAAGGTAGATTTTGTCTATTAACCCATGCCAACAATGTAGATGATGTAACGGGATTTGGATGAACTTCAAAATCTCGTAATCCAGGGGAAGATTCAATTTGGCAATTAAGGGGTGCATTCCAGGTGTGGGTGCTATCGCAAAAATAACAACGCAGATCACAAAAAGCAAAACGGATAAAAATCTGACGCGTCCCGACATTGAGCCCCTCCCCTTGAATTGCAGAAAAGACTTCGATTAGGCGTGCAGTCGAGTTAACTTTATTTTTAGTAGTCATGATGATGATATGAAGTAACGGGAAGATTCACTTATTGACAACTTGTTAGTTTCTTCTATTGTGAAGCTTGATTAGTGATGTTCTCGCTGATCTTTAAAAATCTACCCACTTGTGATTCATCATACAGATTAAAAATCAGGTTAATTGTTTTTTTAAGACCAAAAGACCAAATCAGATTTAGCAGATGAGATTTTAGATGGCAACTAAAGTGCAGAGCTTCATGAGTAGCCAAACCATACCAGTAGAATTTTTAGTGACTTACCTCGAAGATGTAGTAATCTTGCAAGTACCAGCGAGGTTGACCGTGGTTGAAGCTATCAGTTTTAAGCAAACTTACCAAAACCTAATTGAAGCGGATTTACCACCTGAGCAAATTGTCATTGATTTCCAAAATACTACCTTTATGGATAGTAGTGGTTTAGGTTCTCTAGTTAGTAACTTCAAAAATTCCCAGGAAAAGGGGATTTTAATGAAACTGCGTCATGTCACTCCCCCAGTCATGGCGGTTTTAGAACTAACAGGACTAGATCAGGTATTTCCCATTGAGTCTCTTCAGAACTTATCACCAGTAGCAGCCGATAACCTGATAGATACGGGAAAAAATAATTCTCGAAAAGTAGACCCACTTTTGCAAACTCATCGGTCCGTGGCTTCTTGGATGAAACGGGCTATTGATATTGTGGGATCATTGGTTGGGTTAGTAATTACATCTATGTTGTTTATACCCATTGCGATCGCTATTAAAATTGACGATAAAGGTCCGATTTTCTTTAAGCAAACCCGTTGTGGTTGGATGGGTAAACGCTTTGCTATTTGGAAATTTCGGTCTATGTGTGTAGACGCGGAAGCCAAAAAATCCCAAATCAAAAATCAAGTGGAAGGTGCTTTCTTTAAAAATGATCATGACCCCAGAATTACCAAAGTCGGTAAACTGTTACGTCGTACCAGTCTCGATGAATTACCACAATTTTGGAACGTTCTCAAAGGTGAAATGAGTTTAGTGGGAACTCGACCACCTACACCTGATGAGGTGGAACGCTACGAAGTACCAGAATGGCAACGTTTCGACGTTAAACCTGGTATGACTGGTGAATGGCAAGTTAAGGGACGTTCTCAAGTCCGTAGTTTTGAAGATGTGATTCGTTTAGATCTAGAATATCAAAAAAACTGGAGTTTAGTTTACGATTTAAAGTTGATTCTCAAAACTATCACCATTTTATTTCATAAAAACAGTGGGGCTGTTTAATTTTGCTGTCAAAATTCCCCGCATTTGATTTCTCCCGTCCTGTTTTTGTCCTTTACCCCGAATCTAACCTACCCAAATGTCACCCATACTTTGTATAAAGTATACTGTTTCACCCTGAGTATAAGTGCAAAAAATTCATTTTATTTACCCAAGTCATAAATCGGCTTGGGCTTATTTTTGTCTAAAAGTATCTCACACAATACCTCGGTCATTTTTTAGAGGTTGGGTTTGATGCTTTTACCCAAAGTATGAATCTCAATAGTTAGTATCTGATAAAATCATATTTAAATAAAATAAATCAGCCACTAAAGCGATTAAATATAAAAATTTAACAAGCATCAGCTAAAAACTAAGACAAAATACCGGAAGATGATGAAGAGAAAGTAAAGGAATTCAGCCATAAAGTATCTGTAGAATATGTTACGATTCAGAAAAAACCCATTCACATAATTCTAGTTCAGTTATTTGTTAGTTACAGGATGACTCATTGACAGTAGCAAAGCTCTGAGAGTGTCAATTGTTAGTAAGTTACATAAGTAGACCAAGTAGCTGCAAAAAGAAAAGGCATAAGAGGCTGAATGACTGAATCTTTAAGAGGAAGGTTTCCATTGACAAAGAAAGCTGTGATCGAAGCTAAAACAGACACAGAAACCACAAGTAAAAATTTAGCTCTAACTATTGCTGAAGCTGGTTATGAGCGCAAAGCCGGAGAAATTATATTGCTAAACCTGGCAAATATTTCTTGCCTGTCTGATTACTTTGTAATCATGACCGGTTACTCTAAAGTACAGGTGAGAGCGATCGCAGACGCAGTAGAAGGACAAGTGGAAATTGAGTGGCAACGACGACCCCGCACCACAGAAGGAAAAGCGGAAGGAACATGGATACTACAAGATTATGGTGATGTCATTGTCCATATTATGATGCCCAGAGAACGGGAGTTTTATAATTTAGAAGCGTTCTGGGGACACGCGGAACGTATTTTCATGCCAAACTCCGATGATGTTGGAGGTTAACCTATATGATGCGCTCCTCCCTGGAGAATTGTCCAGTGCCTACAGAACAACAACCACTCAATGAGTATGAGGAATTAAAAAACGCCTGGCTATTTCGAGATAGTACCTTGAACTGGAGCAACTACACCAAAAAAATCTTTTGGATTTGGGCTTGGTCTTGGTTGATAGCAGGACCTGTGGCCGCTGCCAGCTTCCCCCCCCAAAAACAGATTTTTAATTTTCTGCTTTGTGGATCTGGCACTGCTAGTGTCACTGTCGTGCTAGTCTTGATCCGGTTGTATTTAGGTTGGTTCTATGTACGCGATCGCTTGTACAGTACCACTGTATTCTATGAAGAATCTGGTTGGTATGACGGGCAAACTTGGACAAAACCCCAAGCAGTCATCACACGCGATCGCTTAATTGTTACCTACGAAATTAAACCCATTTTCCAACGCTTGCAAATTACTTTTGCCGCATTGGCTTTAATGTATCTTATTGGTACTATAGTTTGGCATTTCCTGTAAATAGTCGTTAGTTATTAGTAAAAGAACTAACAACTAACCACCAACAACTAACCACCAACAACTAACCACCAACAACTAACCACTGACCACTAACAATTCACAAAGTAGATATAAACCCATGACAATGGGAAAACGAACTCAAGCCGCAGCCCTGGAAGTCCGGTTACTGCGGGAAGGTATTATTGAATCTCGGCACATAGTCCAGGCTGTAGTTAGCGACGACCGGGGACGGGTTCTTTCTGTAGCTGGTAACGCTGAAACTACTGCATTTGTCCGTTCTGCTCTCAAACCATTTCAAGCCCTGGCTGTCACTAGCACAGGCACATTAGAACGCTATAGTTTAAGTGATAGAGACCTAGCCATTATTACCAGTTCCCATAAAGGCAGCATAGAACAGGTAAGACAGGTATTTAATATTTTGTGGCGGGCAGATATTGACGTAAATGCTCTACATTGCCCAATTCCCCAAGGTAAAAGCAGTCCATTAGAATATAACTGCTCTGGTAAACACGCAGGAATGTTAGCTGTTTGTCAACAACGCCATTGGCCCTTAACTAGCTATTTGGATCGGAAACACCCAGTTCAGCAGTTAATTATCACCAAAGTAGCAGAATTGCTGCAAATGCCAGCAGAAGAATTTCTCACCGCTCATGATGACTGTGGCGCACCCACGTATCTAATGCAACTCAGTCAAATGGCATCTTTATATGCTGTATTAGCTTCTAGCAATAGCGTGGATATGGAACGTATTGTTAGAGCTATGAACCATCATCCCATAATGGTGGCTGGTGAAGGAGAATTTGACACAGAACTGATGCGCTTAACTCCCAGCGAATTAGTTAGTAAATCTGGTGCAGAAGGTGTACAGTGTATTAGCAGACTTGGGGAAGGCATGGGATTAGCTATTAAAGTTATGGATGGCTCAAAACGCGCTAAATACGCCGTAGCTATTCACCTCCTCCAACAAATGGGTTGGATTAGTCCTAGCATAGCTCAAAGCCTGTCCGAAAAATTCATGAACCTGGGGAAATATAAGCGTTTGGAAGTAGTTGGAGAATTATCGCTTTTATAGTTGACAAACTTTTGACTTTGCGTTATATTAAAGAAGTCGAGAGGAAAACGACAAAAGCGACGCGGGATAGAGCAGCCTGGTAGCTCGTCGGGCTCATAACCCGAAGGTCAGTGGTTCAAATCCACTTCCCGCCACCAAATGAAAAAATAAATCTCTGTAGTCTTTCAAGATTGCAGAGATTTACTTTATCTAGTCATCTCGTTCCGGTTCTCCGACTGGGAATACTAGGATGTACCTGTGCAAAATTATTGCACATTTTAAAATTTCTAAATCAATCAATTCTGTAGGGGCAATCCCCCCCCGTGGTTGCCCCAAATACCGGGGTAGGCACGGGGGCGCTACCCCTACATTAAATCCAAAAATCCAAATTTCGTAGGGGCAATCCCCCCGTGGTTGCCCCAAA
>OMJF01000103.1 GCA_900299285.1 Anabaena sp. 54
TCGCCACGGGGAAGTCAATCGCCACCCTCACGGGACATTCATATTCGGTTAGTTCAGTAGCCTTCAGCCCCGATGGTAAAACCTTAGCTTCTGGGAGTACGGATAAGACCATCAAACTGTGGGATGTCGCCACCGGGAGGTCAATCGCCACCCTCACGGGACATTCAGATTCGGTTGATTCAGTAGCCTTCAGCCCCGATGGTAAAACCTTAGCTTCTGGGAGTACGGATAAGACCATCAAGATTTGGCGGGGGCGTTAATGGTCATTTGGTGAAAACTATCGTAGGGACAATTCATGAATTGTTCCTACAAGGGTTTGGTGACTATGCACATTTAATTACCACCAGATGTCTATTTACAGCTATTTTCAGGTAAATAAACCACAAACCGACCTCTCTGGTAAACCTCTCTCCTTGCAGGAAAGAGGCTTTGATTTACCCCCCTTCCCTGGTAGGGAAGGGGCTGGGGGTTAGGTCTAATAATTTTTGATTTACTCCCCTTCCCTGGTAGGGAAGGGGCTGGGGGTTAGGTCTAATAATTGTGGCTCAAATACATGAAAACTGCTGTAATTTGTATAATTCTTGCGGGCAAGATGCCCGCACCACAATAAATGACAATAAATGACAATATGAGGATTATTGAATTTAGCTGCGTAACAGCTTATAACAATTGTGTTTATTTATTCTCTCTTTGTGCTTGCAGTTTTAACATTATTTCTGCGTGCATTTCGCGGGTAATGGGATAAAAGTACATTAATACCAAACCTGCTATTAAACAAACTGTTGGTATGGGTCCTACAGCGATACGAATAGCTAAAAGTGCAGATTCAGGTTGTACAGGTAAGGAACTTTGTCCAATAACAGCTTCTTGAAAACCATAAGCTTGTAAAGTATTACCGACTAAAAATAGCCCCAAAGCTAAACCAAATTTTTGCAGTAAAACCATGAAACCATAGAAAATTCCTTCTCGTCTTTGTCCGGTTTGTAATTCATCTAATTCAATAATATCAGGTATCATTGACCAGGGAATTAGATAAGCTGTAGAAACTCCCACACCTGCCATTATAGCCATAATATACATTAAACCAATTTGATCAGGTTGTAAGAAAAATAATCCAGCAGCAGCAATAATCCAGCAACTCATTCCTAGAAAATAAACCAGTTTTTTACCAATTTTTTTACTTAAATAACTCCAAATAAATAACATAAATAAAGCCGTTCCCTGGACTGTAATCATCACTGTGGGGACATCACCCTCTTTGAGTTTCATACAATTAACCACAAAATAGGGAATAATGCTGGCGGTGATTTGTACACCTAACCAAGAAAAAAGATAGATAGCAATTACAAACAAAAAAGGTTTATTACTAAAGACGATTTTTAGCTGTTCAAAAAAGGGAATTTCTGCTTCTTGTGGTAAAGAAATTCGTTTCGCTTCAAAAGCCAAAATGCGATCGCGCACACCATAAACACACCAATACAAAGATAAAATGGAAATCACGGCACACACAGATGCTAAAATTAAATATTGTTGTTGGCGATCGCTAATTTGTGAGAAAATAATTTTTGATAAAATTAATGATAAAATACTGCCACCAATAGAAAATGTAAAGCGAAAACTATTCAAACTAGTGCGTTCATCATAATCCTGAGTTAATTCAGGAGTCATGGCTGTATAAGGTAAATTAACAACAGTATAAAATGCCTGAGCAGCAATTCCAATTAATACATAATACCAAAATAAACACCAAATATTAATGTTTTTATCCGCAGTAAATTGAGGTACAATCCATTGTAAGAAAAAGAAAACACCAAAAGGAATTGACCCATATAAAAGCCAAGGTAGACGACGACCCCAAAGACGGGATTGGGTTTTATCAGTTAGCATTCCCACCATGGGATCATTAATACCATCCCAAATTTTGCCAATCATTAAAATACTACCTGCCAAACCTGCTGAAATTCCTGCTACATTAGTAAAGAAAACCATCATGTAAAAGACAGCAATATTTGCAGTAATCGCAGGACCCAAATCTCCAGCCCCATAAGCTAATTTAGTTTTTAGATCTAATTTTTGACTAGTTAGCGATTGGTGAAAATCCTTGTTATCGGAATTGTATTTAACCATGAATTACACCCTTATGAATTGATGATTGACAATTATTAACACACTTTTTTATTCCTATGTCAGACCTTTACGTTTCTTGGGCAGATTACCACCACAAAATTGAACAATTAGCCGTTAAAATTTATCAATCAGGCTGGGAATTTAACCAAATTGTCTGTTTAGCTAGGGGGGGACTGCGTGTAGGAGATATTCTTTCCCGTATCTACAATCAACCTTTGGCAATTTTATCTACTTCATCTTACAGCGACATGGGTAAACAAGAGAGAAATAATTTAATTATTTCCCGTCAATTAACCATGACTAGTGAAAACTTAGGTTCGCGGATTTTACTTGTAGATGATTTAGTAGATTCTGGTGTCACTATTCAAAAAATAGTTCCGTGGTTATACTCTTATGGCCAATCGTCTATAGAAGAAATTCGCACCGCTGTCATTTGGTATAAAGCTTGTTCTATTATTGTACCTGATTACTATACTGATTATTTGCCGGATAATCCTTGGATTCATCAACCTTTTGAACATTATGAATCTATTAGTCCTTGCGAACTAGAGAAAAAGATGAGTCAACGATGATAATTCTTATCACCTGTTACTTTGTTTGAAAGCGATAGCTGCGATCGCCGAAGGCATCGCCTAAACCTGTGAGAGTCATATTTTGGGCGATCGCATCATGGGGTATTAACACATAAACCCAAGGTTTACCATGATATTTTAACATATATTCTGAAGCATATTTACACCATTGAACCGCTACATTTTTCTTAGCAATTACTTGAGGATTATCTATTTCATCTTTATTTTTTGGTTCAAGCATATAGATCATTTCTGCTGATTCTGCCACAAAATCAGGTTGATATTCTAAATAGTTTCCTTCCCATTTATAATAAATCTGAAATTGTCCTCTTGCTGGTTTAAACCATTTAATTGCATCTCGTTCCAAAATTATAGATAATACCCTTTCTGCTTCTGATTGAAATTTTTGTTTTGTATACAGACATTTCTCAAAACCTGTAAACAGATATTTTGACATATTACTTTTATCAGCAGGTGAAATTCTATAATCTAAATGACTTTTTGCATTTGTGGTATAAGCACTCTCCTTTAAACTGGTAAAACCCTTACTGATTTTCACTTCATAATCAACTGTATCTTCCCAAAAATGTTTGATCATCTGGTTATGGACAAAATTAGCAATTTCCACTTGATGATAATATAAAACTTTGTTTGTATCTTCCTCTGATAAATAGGTGAGAAAATGCTCAATTACTTGACCAGCTAAATCATAAAGTAAATCAGCATTTTCATCATAACATATATCATCAAACTTAGCTAGATTTTCCACAATATAATTTTCTAAGCGAGATTCTTGAAAATTTCCTGTTTTGATTTCTAAAGATGTAAAATCATCCGTTGCTAAAGATTGAATATGTAACTCTTGTTTAGAGGGAACAGGATAATTTAAGCCATTTACATCTAAAGCAAAAGACCTAAAACCAGATTTTACTTCCCCTTGAGGAATAACTAAAATTTTGGGAATATCAATAGTTTGCTGAATCACTAAATTAGTTGTTTTAGCCACAATAGCAGCAATATCTGGTGGTGCATTTAATCCTTCTATTTCTAATTGTTCTGGACGATATTCTCTAGCTACAGCTTCCCGCACCATTGTTTGAACTTTTGGTGTTGAAAGATAAGATGTAGTTGGTACTTTTTCCGGCTGACTTTCTAACTCTTGAATTTCTTGGTAAGTCAAATTAGCAATTTCTTGTTCTACGGAAGATGGAAATATAGATGTTTGAATATCTTGCTTATCTGTTTCTGTAACAGTTGTATTTTCTTCTCTATTCTCTTCAACATTATCTTCATTTTTTTGTTCTGTTCTCATTCCTAAAGTTTGGGCAAGTTTTGAATGTGAAATTACTGTTTTATTTTTTTCTGCTAACTCTTCAGATGTGAGAATAATTTGTTGCAATCTAATTTCTGATTCGGGGCGTTTTGCTTCTTCCACAATTTCTTGAAATTTGTCATGGGCAACAATATTTAAACGATCTACAATAGTGATACCTGTACGCTTTCCATAGGGTAAACGTAATCCTCTACCAATAGATTGTTTAATCAAAATTTCCGAATTTGCGGCTCTTAATGGGACAATTGTATAAAGGTTAGTCACATCCCAACCTTCCTTTAACATATTCACATGAATAACTATTTCCGTTGGTTCATCTGGATGTTCTACTTTTAGCAATCTTTCTATCATTTCCTCTTCTTGAGCGCCTGTTTTACTAGAATCAACTTGTATAACTTTATCCTGATAAAAACCTTGGGCAAATTCATCAGATTTAATTAATTCTAACAGTTGTGAAGCATGGTTAGTATCACGGGCAATTACTAGCATAAAAGGTTTAACAATTGGCTTTCCTGTCAGAATAGAATAAGCTTTTAATTCAGCTTTAATATTTTCGTGTAAATAAATTCCATCTTCTAGTTTTATCCTTTCAATTGCTACTGGTGATAAACTGGCAGGATTAAAATCTTTACGAGTCACAACCGCAGGATCTTTAACAAAACCATCTGTAATGGCTTTTCCTAAAGAATATTCATAGATAATATTTTGAAAATATACTGGTTTTTTACTGCTTTCTATAGAAGGTGTAGCTGTCAGTTCTAAACCCATTAATGGTTTTAATTCATTAATTGCTCGAATACCTGCTGAAGCTCGATATCGGTGGGATTCGTCCATTAAAATTACTAAGTCTTTTAACTGGGAAAGATAATCAAAATAACTTTCACCAATATATTCAGATAATCTTTTGATTTTGGGACTTTTACCACCGCGCACTTCAGAATTAATTTTTGAGATATTAAAAATATTGATTTTGCAGGTAATTTGTGGATCTAAAATTGTTCTTGCATTGGTTTCATAGTTATCACCTGTGATAATTACTGGTGAATTGATAGCAAACTCAGAAATCCCTGTAAATACATATTTTGGGGTATTGGGTGTAAAATCATTAATCAATTTATTATAAATAGTTAGATTAGGTGCTAAAACAAAGAAGTTTTTGATTCCATGCGCTAGGTTTAGATAACTAATAAAAGCCCCCATAAGTCGAGTTTTACCTACACCTGTTGCTAGGGCAAAACACAGTGAAGGAAATTCGCGCTCAAAGTTAGTAACTGTGGGAAATTGTTGATTAATTTTTGCTAAACTTGTTTCTATATCTGATTGTTCATTGATAGGCAAAATTTCACAAACCCGATCCAAAATTTCTAATGATTGTCTTTGAGGGTTTCTCAAACTGAGACGATTAGCAATGTTATTAACGATATTATTCATAGTATGTTATCCATCTAAAATAGTGATTGTTGTATATGCTGTTCTTGTGGTTTCTGTGATGATTTTTCAAGTTTTGGAGGTGCTTTAGGCAGATTTTTAATATCAAGACTGTAATCATCATGTCCCCATTCACAACGAGAAAGTATTTCTTGAGGAATCTTTTTAATTGTCAGATTGGGGAATATATCAACTTGGCCACGAAAGGCACTACATAATATTAGTAAACTGCGTTCTTGTCCTACTTCATCCGAGAGTTTAGATAATTGTTCATGACTGAGATTTTGGGTAGTGACATAAATAAAATCTCGTTCTGTAGAATATCCATGTTGCCAATAAAATGTATCTGATGGTGCATAAGTGAAGCCTTCAATTTTACAAATTGCTTCCGCTAACATGGCGGGGTTATATTGTTTATTAATAATCCAGTTACCCCATTTATCTTTTTCTAATAATGACGGTGCAAGGCGATAATAACGAAATCCGCCGCCACCTTTCCAGTTAACAGTTTGGGTAATACCTCCTTTATCTTCACTATCAATTACTTTTTTGAGTCTAGGAATTATATGGGTATGACAATGTTCTCCTAGTTCTATCATTATCCAACGTCTTCCCATTTTGTGAGCTACTGCGCCTGTTGTTCCTGAACCTGCAAAGGAATCTAATACTAAATCACCTGGATTTGTAGCAATTTCTAAAACTCGCTGTATTAATTTTTCCGGTTTAGGTGTATCAAATGCCTTGATATCATTAAATATAGTTTTTATTTCTGTTTTAGAGGTTCGGTTGCTTCCCACATCTGTATGTCTCCAAATAGTTTCTGGAGGTCGAAAAGATTCAATATCTCCATAAATACGATAATAAGCAGACCAATTATTTTTACTTTTAATCCACTCAATTAAATGTTGATCAGCGTTGATTCGTTCTTGACTCCATCTCCATCTCCCCTCGCTACCATCTTTTCTAATCGGAAACACTTGAGAACCATCTGGTGCAGTAATTGGAAAAAATAACGTTGGTCTAGCTTTTCTTGAATCATCTCCTCCCATTGCTCTCAGAGGTTTTAAATAATAAGGTCTTCCTGTTTCATCAACTTTATTATAATGTTCAGCTAGTCCCTGTTCACTTACTGATATTTTATTGATGACAAACTTGGTTTTATCTTTAGCAAATACTAAAATATGATCATGTCTTGTAGAAAAAAATTGTGCATCCATTCTAGGACTATCAGCTTTTTCCCATATAATGTTCACTACAAAATTCTTTCTTCCAAAAATCTCATCACACATTACTTTTAAATAATGTGCTTCATTATCATCAATAGTAATCCAAATAGAACCATCTTCAGATAATAACTTACGCAGAATTTCTAACCTATCTCGCATTAAAGAAAGCCAGATAGAATGCTCAACCCCATCATCATAATGTTCAAAAGCCGAACCTGTATTATAGGGAGGATCAATAAAAATACATTTAACTTTTCCTGTAAATTCCTGTTCTAAAGCTTTGAGAGCTAATAAATTATCACCAAAATCAAGCGATTATCAAAAATATCATTTTCACTGACTCGATGGCCAGCATGATAAGATTTATCAACATCTTCTAATAAAATTCGCGGTTCTAATTTGGGGCGAATTTCTTTACCAATCCATGTTAATTCTAGTCTCTGTTTTTTAGTCATAATTTAGTTTAGTTTTTCGCAGCAAAGTTAAATATTAAATGTGAATTAGATATTTAGTAATTATAACATATTAGTAAATTTTTGTCTCTATTTTTTGTTACAATTATATTAAGATTTATATACTAAAATTCGATTTGTAGGTTGGGTTGAACAAAGTGAAACCCAACATTAAAAAAATATCTACCTCAAATTCGATTTGTAGGTTGGGTTGAACAAAGTGAAACCCAACA
>OMJF01000104.1 GCA_900299285.1 Anabaena sp. 54
AGTTTTTTATTTTGGCCATTGATTAATTTATTTAAAAATATTTGTTCTATTTCTTGAATTGAACCTTGGGGTTTATCAGCAAATTCAATTAATTTTTCTATAAGATCAGAAAATTCCTCAACTTCTAAAACTCCATAGACTCGTAAATAATTTAAAATTTGACTACGTAAATGCTCTAAAATTTTAGTTGCTGTTTCTTTTTCGCCTATATTATTACCTTTATTAATACCATTGATATTGGGTAAATATTTAGCTTGACAATATTGCTCATATTCTTCTATTAATAATTGTAATTGATATAAAACATCTTCTTCTAATAGGAGAATTGCCGCTTTAATATCTAAAATTAATAATTCATCAAAATTAGGAGTAGTAGTTTGAGAGAAAGAATCATTTAACCATTGACTTTCAGGTTTACCAATATCTTGAATTAAAGTTTCAATATTTTCAAAGTTGTCTTTATTAAATCTACGATATAAACCCTTTAAATCTTGTATTTGTTGATTAGTTAAACCGGAAATACCACCATTTTCATGATAAGTTTGAATGATTTTTTCAATATCAAGATGTAAGACAGAAACAGGAGAACTAGGATTAGAAATATCCCAACCTAATAGTAATCTCCCATTACAAACTAATCCTAAATCATAACCGCGACTGGGTGCATAACTTATTAATTGTTGTAAAGGTTCAGATTTTTGAATATTATAAGCAGTATGTTTATCTTCCACTAAAAAACAGCGAATATTGCCACTGGCTAATTTAATTTGAAAATCAGGACGACTGCTATCTTTGCCATTGGTTGTGGTATTTTTAGCGATATCTCCTGAATCAAAACCTAAAGCAATTAGTAATGGTAAGACAATTTTAGTATCAACAATATTATCTTCATCATTAGTTTGTGGTTCAGCAATATATTCTAAATAGGTTTTACTTTCATAGAAGTTAGGATTATTAAAAATATTGAAAAAGTCATTTTGAAATTGATATAATGTAGACATTTATAATTTCCCTTTTGATTTATTTTTGACTCAAATAACTGATCACATACCTAAATAATAAATATATGTTATAGACATTGTGCAGGCAAGATGCCTGCACCACAGGAATTTTATCATTAATCATTAATATCTATACTTTATAATACTGGGACTTCCGCGCTTCTACATGAACTATAATAAAATGGTTTTCAAAAGTAAGTCTAAATAAATCCGTTTGAGAGGATGTTTTTGAGAGGATGTTTGTCAAGATTAGCCATAAATGGCCATTTCCTTTTGAAACATCCTTTGAAACATCCTTTAACAAACATTTATCCTAGTATCAGCAGTGCTGAATGCTGTTTATTGCCAGGGTGAGGGGATAGGTGTAGTAGAAATCACCTTTTCAGCCATTAACCTGACGGCACTTCTGCCACAATTTGGACATTCTACCTCTAAATACTGCGAAGATGATACGTCTACCTCAGATAATATCCCTTGTTTGCAGTGCCAACACTCACAAATCACTCTGCAAACTGGTTGGTTACAGTCAAGAATCTTAACGTGCTGAAAATTTTGAGATTCACTGTCTGGTTTCCTGGGTTTAGGGAATTTTTTGATTTCTTGAACTTCCATCATCTTACCATCTAACTGCAAGTATGTTTAGGGCTTTTGGAGCTTACTTAATCTGGCGTTGCTGAAACCTGGTATGAATTTAGATGTAGAGACCTATGGAACGTCTCTACAAGGGTTTTGAACTCATCAAAAATCATTTTCATACTTCAAATCAGCAACGCCCTTAATCCTTTCCCATCTTACAACTATGCACCAATGATCTGGTAATTGGTAATTGGGCATTTTTGCTGTCTATTTACCAACTAGCGCAGGTTCTCTCACAGATTGCTGTAACAGTTGGGTATATAGTTTATCTAGCTGACTAGCTACACCATGCCAGCTAAATTTATCACTAACCCGCTTTTTAGCTGCTTTTCCTAATTCTTGCTGCCATTGAGGATCACTGAGAATCCGATCAATAGCGTGATTAAAAGCAGGGACATTTTGCGGTGGTACTAATAAACCAGTTTCTTCATTAACTACGGTAAATTGCAGTCCACCGACATCACTAGCGACTACAGGTGTACCACAGGCCATGGCCTCGATAGCTACTAGTCCAAAGGGTTCGTAGTGACTAGGGACTACACAAACATCCGCTGCGGCGTAATAAGCTGGTAATATCTCTCGACTTAAACAACCTGGCAGAGATGTACATTCGTCCATACCTAACTCGTTAACAATTCCTGCTATGCGATCGCGTTCCTTAGCATCACTATTACCTGGGGTACAACCACCACCAATAATCAATTGCAATTGTTTCGACTCATAGAACTTAGATTCTCTTACTGCCCGCACTAAAGTTTCTATGCCTTTTCTGGGGTCAAATCTACCTACATATAAAACCACTTTAGTCTCTGGAGAAATTTCTAATCTGGTTCTTGCTGCTTCTCTCGTCACTGAACCAAACTGCTGAATATCTGTACCACAGGGAATAATATCAATTTCCCCTTTTTGAGAAACAAGCGATCGCATATGTTCCTGTTCTTGAGGACTGGTAGCAACAATTCTTTCTACTTTTTCTAAAATTTCTTTTTCCACTAATAAACGTTGATTTGCTACTAGCGGAATATTTTCTATGGTCTTATATTTGATCACTCCCAAGGAATGGTAGGTATGAACCTGTTTAATTCCTTGCCTTTTTCTCAATTCCATTCCTACCCAACCAGATAACCAATAGTTGCTATGAACTAAATCATAATTAATTCCCGCTTCTTTTTGGAATTTTATTAACTGTTCTACAAATTCTGGCAAATACTGAAAACCATAATCTCTTGACACAAATTCCCCAGGACCTGCTGTTAAACGAATAGTCCGACAATTAGAATTATGTTCTACTATCGTTTCTTGATCAGCACTGACTCTCCTGCTAAACATATCTACCTGCCATCCCAGCTGTGCCAGGGCTTCACCCACTTGGCGGACATAAACATTTTGTCCCCCTGCCTCTTCTCTACCTATTTCAATTGCTGGATCACCGTGAACTGAAATTAAGGCAATTTGTTTTTTTGTGGTAGCTTTCATAGATTTGTGATTTTCCTAATTTTAACAAGATAGAAGTGAGTTTTAAACTTGTGCTTATTAAACTGAAATCCCTATTTTTTCGCCCAAACTTTGAATAATTAATATTTATTCTATTTTGATTATTGCCAAAATATTTGTTAATTTCCTCCAAGTTCTATATTTATATTTAATACCTTCGATAGATATTTCTATCTTTTTCCATGGCTAACCAGATCCTATCTATTATAATAGACTAGTTACTCCATGATCAAACCTAACTCAAGTCTCAATGCCACATCTTTTTAGATATTTCTAGTTCATGATTTGCACGTTTCAGGTAATTACAATAATTTCCATCAAACCAAATACAACAAAGTTAAATTCCCGAAAATATCACTTCAATTGCCATCATGTTCCAAAAGCACTAATTTAATTTAAACAAGTGTGTTCACTTATACTATTATTATATTTCTATAAGTTTTGTTACGTTAGCTACAATTTTAGGAAAAAATTACAAATTTTGTGTAATTATGCTCTCAAGCTTTAAAAAACCCCAAAAACTAAGCAGTGCAAATAACCTGGTGTGGCCAGATGCACTTTGCTTAGAGGTTGTTTGAAAAGTCTCGAATTATAAATATATGGGCGGTTAGAAACCGCGTCTACACAAGCCAAACCCACGCAGGTGGGTTTGAAAACCTTAATTTTCTGCTAGTCCACGTATATGGACTTTGTTTTTGTACCTGCCTGTCGGCAGACAGGGTAGCGATTTCTAATCGCCGGAAACTTTTACAGCAGATTTCGTTTTTATGAGGTACAAATCATAATCATGAAACTCTTGTGGGGTGGGCATCTTGCCTGCCCAAATTGTACCTCATTACACCGGAAAACGCTGTAAAATATCCTCTAAAGGCATTTTATATATATATTGATTGTAGAGGCAATTTATGAATTATAGCCACGCCAATATAACCATAACTTCCTTTTCAGACTAGCTTGCCAGGAAGTCGGTATGCTAAAAAGCTTTAAGAAAATTCTTAAAGCGTATTGATTAAACAAACAATTTAGTACACTGCGGCGTAGATAAAATGGCCATTCTCAATCGCCAAAAAGCTTACTCTATATTATTTTTGACTTTTGACCTTTGACTTTTGACTTCCGCCC
>OMJF01000105.1 GCA_900299285.1 Anabaena sp. 54
GGGTAATTGGTGAGTAATTTTCTGTTTTCATCCTGTTCATCCTTTAATCTTGGATATCCTGATTATGACATTTTCCCTAACTAGCAACTTACGTTACTAATGATTACTGAACTAAATCGGATTTAATTTATTAATTTGATACTGCATAAATACCTAATTTACAGTAATGATTCAGTTTAAATGCGTAGCAACTTAATCACCATTGACTAAAGATAATATGCAAGTCTACTGCACTCGTCCCCACTGTCAACATCCCGAAAATCACTTTGCTGATTTAGATGATATTCAAACTTTAAAAACAGTACAGCAGAAATATTGTATTACCTGCGGTATGCCACTAATTTTACGTGACCGATATTTGCCAATTAAACTTTTAGGTCAGGGTGGTTTTGGTGCGGCTTTTTTAACAATTGACCGCGATACTCCCAGCTTGCGTCAATGTGTGATTAAACAATTTCAGCCCAGCAGTAATTTAACAGAAGAAGCCTTAGAAAAAGCTAAAATTCTCTTTGCACAAGAAGCAGAAGTTTTAGAAGCAATAGGTAATGAACATCCACAAATACCTAATTTATTTGCTTTTTTTACAATTACAGTTCCTAGTTTACAAAACTTACAAATAAATAAACCAGAGCAGTTTTTTTATTTAGTTCAGCAATATATTCATGGGCAAACTTTAGAGGAAGAATTAATTCAACAGGGCAATTTTTCTGAACAAAAAGTGCTGGAAATACTCAAAGAAATTCTTCCAGTTCTCCAGTTTATTCATGACAAAAATATTATCCATAGAGATATTAAACCCTCTAATATTATGCGTCGTCGTGATGGTAAGCTCTTTTTATTAGATTTCGGTGCAGTTAAGTTAATTGCTAATGCGTCCCCTAGTTCTACGGGCATTTATTCCTTAGGATTTGCACCTCCAGAACAAATGAACAGTAGTCAAGTATTTCCATCTACGGATTTGTATGCTTTAGCTGTTACTATACTGACATTACTGACAGGTCAAGAAAGCACTAAGCTATTTAATGCTTATACAAATCAATGGCAATGGCGGGCGCAAATCACCCTGAAACCGCGACTGGCAGATATTTTAGATAAAATGCTCCTACCTGCTGCTAGTGAGCGTTTTCAGTCAGCACAGGCGGTGCTAGAGGCTCTTTTTCCTGACTCTGTTACCCCAACAACATCATTACAATTCCCAACTCAACCACCTCACCCACAACCAATTCAGCCCCAAGTATCAAATCAATCAACTTTTACTATTTGGGAATTATTATCTGGGGCTGCTTTTAGTGGGTTTGAAGGGGCATTAATTGCGATCGCTTTTTTCGGTTTATCCCAAAATATTCCCATCACTTTTCTAATTTCTGTTGTAATTTTGAGTGGTTTAGTTTTTGCTCAAACTAGACGCTGGCTGGAAAAATTTGATTTGCTAATTATCCCCGCCATTAGTTTTGCAATTATATTTTTTATTCCTTATTTACAAGGTGGTATTGGTATTGAGAAAATAATTATTTTAGCTGTGGCTGCGGCGTTAATTTCGATAATATCAACAACCTTATTTAAGCTCATTTATAAATTATTATCTTCCCTGCTTTAGAAAAAATATCCTTAACCCCAAAACCACAAACTTATGCCTCGCAAAAAGGAAACTCTTCCCCTGCTTCTATATTTGATTGCTACCATTAGTTTAATGTTGGTTGGTTCATCGTTTATCATTTTTATAATTAGTTCCGAGATAACATCTACTTCTCCCAATTCAGTAACTAGTTGCAACGTTTCTAATCTTCCCCAAGGGATTTTTAGTTATGGTGGTAGTACCACCTGGGCTACTATTCGTAAAGACGTAGATTCTGTACTACAAAAAATTTGTCCTCAGTTTGTTTTACGTTACATACAACCACTTTTTAAGGACCCAGGTTCGGGAACTGGGATTAAAATGTTAATAGATAATCAACTTGCTTTTTCTCAATCTTCCCGCTCCATTAAATTAGAAGAAACTAGCCAAGCGCAACAAAAAGGATTCAGGTTAAAAGAAATTCCTGTAGCAATTGATGCTATTGCGATCGCAGTTAATCATAACTTAAATATCCCCGGATTAACCACTGCCCAGATTAAAGATATTTATACTGGCAAAATTACTAACTGGCAAAAATTAGGTGGTCTAAATTTACCTATTATCCCCTTATCTCGCAGTCAAGAAGCTGGTGGTACAGTAGATTTTTTTATCGAATATGTTCTTAACAAAGATAAATTTGGTAACAATGTTAGTTACATTGGTACAACCACAGAAGCCATCAGAAAAATAGCCAATACTCCGGGGGGAATTTATTACGGTTCCGCTCCTGAAATCGTCCCTCAATGTACTGTTAAATCCCTACCAATTGGACGAACAAAGGATCAATATTTCACACCTTATCAACAACCAGAAATAGCTCCGTCTCAATGTCCAAATCAGCGCAACCAGTTGCACACCGAGAATTTTCGCAATGGAAATTACCCAATCACCCGCAACTTATTTGTGATTATCAAACAAAATGGTCAATCAGATTAACAAGCTGGAGAAGCTTATGCAAATTGGTTATTAACACCTCAAGGTCAAGAACTGATTGAAAAGACTGGGTTTGTGAGAATCAAATGAGCTTTATACCTGACCCTAAATCTTGTGGTGCGGGCATCTTGCCTGTTATAATTATCCAAATCTTGCCCGCTATAATTGTCCAAATTTAATGCAGTACAGTTGACCACCATCAGAAAAAACTTATGAAATGGAAAGGTAAAATACTCCCTATTATTTTCATACCCCTACTTCTAGGGTTTGGTTATTGGTGTTTTTTCATTATTGTTACTAATCCGAAATCCTCTGATAATTTAGCAATAAATAGTGAAAATAAGCTGAATTCTCATCAATGGAAAGACCGAAATCAATCAATTGCACAACGAATTAGTTTTGGAGAAAAAATTTTAATTTCTGATGATATTTTACCAGATAAAAAAGATGTTGCTAAGGCTATTTTGGATAAAAATTATCAGCAAGCAATCACTAATTTAACATCATCTCTAAAAATCAAACCCAATGACCCAGAGGCACTGATTTATCTGAATAATGCTCGCATTGGCTCTAGTAAAAGCTATACCCTTGTTGTCTCTACACCTATTAGTAATGACCCGAATACGGCATTAGAAATACTGCGTGGTGTTGCACAAGCTCAAAATGAAATTAATACTGCTGGAGGAGTAAAGGGAGTACCGTTAAAAGTAGGTATAGCTAATGATGACGATGATCAGAAAATATGTCAACAGGTAGCCGCAGCCTTGGTAGAAAACCCCGAAGTTTTAGGAGTAATTGGACATTATAGCAGTGACGCAACATTGGCTGCCGGGAAGGTTTATAATGATGGAAAACTAGTAGCTATTTCCCCTACTAGTAGTTCTGTGAAAATTTCCAATTTTAGTCCCTACGTTTTTCGCACATTACCTAGTGATTTTGTCGCAGCCAGAGCTTTAGCTAATTATATGGTGAAAACTTTGGGGAAAAAAAATGCAGCAGTTTTTTATAATTCTCAAAGCAACTACAGTCAGTCATTAAAATCTGAGTTTGTTTCTTCTGTTTCTTTGGAGGGTAGACAAATATCAGGTGAGTTTGATTTATCTAAAGCTGATTTTAGCCCTTCATCTAGCATCGAAAAAGCATTTAAACAAGGTGTGGAAGTTTTAATGTTAGCCCCTAATAGTCAAACCCTAGATAAAGCATTACAAGTAGTGCAACTAAATCAAAAACGTCTCATTTTACTCGGTGGTGATGATGTTTATAGCCTCAAAACTCTAGAAATTGCCACAGAACAAGCATTAGCCATGGTAGTGGCTGTTCCTTGGCATATTAATGGCAATCCTAATTCCCCATTTCCAGCCCAATCTAGAAAGTTATGGGGTAGTGATGTAAATTGGCGTACAGCAACCGCTTATGATGCTACAAAAGCCTTTATCGCCGCGTTAGCAACTAATCCCAGTCGTTCTGGAATTCACAAAACACTACTTTCACCAGACTTTTCCACCAGTGGCGCTGCCGGTTCAATTAGTTTTTTACCGTCGGGAGATCGGAATACCCCAGTCCAACTAGTAAAAATTGTCCGTGGTAATCGCTCTCGGACGGGGTACGACTTTGAGCCGGTGCTGGAAAAATAGAAACACTGGGGGAAAAACCCATTATAGGCTATTGAGCATTTCAACTCTATAGGAATACTTGGCCAATTTTTAACTGAATCAATTCCAGTTAAATTCTGATCATACCCGATTACCCGAAAATTCTTTAACCACCACAGATTGGTGAAAATTAGAAGCAGGTTCAGGAACTAATTACCCAAAATTGGTTTATCAAAATCCACTGATACCTGCTATTGATGTGTCCGAGAGTGGCAAGCTCTCAGCTAACATTGATCAAGCTGCTATATAAAACCTAGACATTACTAGACTTTACTTTCTACTTCAACAGGAGCATGGGAGCGGCTATCCCTCAGTAGACTTACACGCCTTAGCCAGAC
>OMJF01000106.1 GCA_900299285.1 Anabaena sp. 54
AGTTACAGTAGATTGAATCCCAGAACCTACCTCAGAAACATTGCGATTATTTTGGAACTTGAATTGAAAAGGATAAGAGCTAATCAGTTGCTTATCGGCTTGAAGGGGATTATTCTTGAAATATGCCCTCACCTTAGATTGTAACTGAGGCGATATACTTGCCTCTTGGAATTTAATATCTAAAACCTTGCCATCTGAACCTACTAGTGCTACTCCCGACACAGTACCTTCCATCTCTACTGTATCAGTTGGGATGGTTTCACGAATTACTCCTTTTTCTTGGACATTCGGATATTCCTGTTGAATGTTTTGTCTCAAAGTGCGATAAGATTGCAGTTTAGCCACCAATTGCTCAGTTCCCTTGCTTTTAAATTCAGACTCGGTTGTGAGTATTTCTGGTGATTTAGCTAGAGAATTGTCTCCTAAAGCTATTTTTTCCTGTTCTTGAGGAATTTTAATCACATTATCTCCTGATTTCACCGCTTGTGTTGGTGAAATTTCTGTTGATGTTCTACTGCCAATATCATATTGTTCAGGAGATGGATTATTAAGTGGTTCTCCAGATATTTCATTATTCTGCTTGATTTCTGGTAGCCTATTAATTGCTAGGGGTTCGGTTTCCGGGATTCTCTCCCTGAGATTATTCAGATCAGGAGACACTGAGGGAGTATATCTGGCTTCTAATTTAGGTATTTCTCTCTGTGAATTGCTGCTAATCAGTCCCAAGATAGATTGTCTGCTAGGTAGGGAAGAGGTGTTATAGCTGGTTGGTGAGCTAGGAATAACTGATAATGGTGGATTAGATAATTCTGGCTGCAAAGGGGGATAGATAGTTGTTAAGTTCCCCAAATTACTGCCCGGTAGTTGTTGCTGTAGTGGTAGTTGGGGTTGCTGTAAAGGAATCTGGGATATTTTAGCAGGTTGCGGTAATCGCTTTTGATCAGCAGCACTCAATTCCATGAGGGGAACTGCTTTTGATGGGTCAATCTTAGCAGAGTTACTAGAGTTAACTGGCATTAATGGCACAATTAAAGCAATAGCACCGTGGATACCAAGGGAAGCCACAGCCGCTATTCCCGTTGGTTGGCTCAACATTTCCGGTATGTTTTTTAAGACAGATACGTAAGACATAGTGTTATCGTTTATTTAGATTGGTTAAGGTTAAATAGAAGTTTTATCACCAAAGAATTTAGGACTCATCTTAAATGATCAAGTGTGAAGTATCAATAATGAAGTTAATGGATATCAGCCTTTCATCCCCAAATTGATTAATCCCCGAATTTGTATGTTGTGAATTATTTTTTTATATTTTAGACTATTTTGTCATTTCCTGTATCTATCCTAATTCCTATATAATAACTTCCCCTGCGGCTAATTTCAACAGGAAAAATCATGATATTTTCAACTGAATCATTTTTGCCGTCAGCCTTAGGACTATGATCTGATATTGACATAATTATATATAATTAGATGATGACTATGTGAATAAGTAATTTTCATTCAACTAATATGCCCAGGCTGCAAAATAAATATAAGTACCAAGAAGGAGAGTTAAGTTAATGACATTCACCTATGGAATAGAGGGATGCCCCCGCGTTGGTCAACTAGCTCCCGATTTTACAGCAACAGCCGTAATAGATCAAGAGTTTAAGTCTATTAAATTATCTGATTATCGCGGTAAATACGTTGTTCTGTTTTTCTACCCCCTCGATTTTACCTTTGTTTGTCCTACTGAAGTTACTGCTTTTAGCGATCGCTATGCAGAATTTAGCAACCTGAATACGGAAGTTTTCGGTATTTCCATTGATAGTGAATTTTCTCACCTCGCTTGGATGCAAACAGACCGTAAATCCGGCGGCGTTGGTGACTTAAATTATCCCCTGATTTCTGACATTAAAAAAGAAATTAGCGCCGCTTACAATGTTCTCGACCCCTCCTCTGGTATTGCTTTACGTGGTTTGTTCATCATTGACAAGGATGGCATACTTCAACACGCTACTATAAATAATATGGCTTTTGGTCGCAGTATAGACGAAACCTTGAGAACACTACAGGCAATTCAGCACGTCCAATCTCATCCAGATGAAGTTTGTCCTATTGATTGGCAACCAGGAGATAAAACTATGAATCCCGACCCCGTCAAGTCTAAAATCTACTTCTCTACTACTTAAATAACCGGTTAAATACAGTAGTTCCCGGTATTCACAAAGTACAGATATTAATGATAAAACTCTTGTGGTGCGGGCATCTTGCCCGCATAAAGTGTACCTCACTCAAGCTGAATTTGCTGTAACTGGGGATTAGAGATTGTCTGAAAAGTCTAAAATTAGAAATATATTGGCGGTTAGAAACCGCGTCTACACAAGCCAAACCCACGCAGGTGGGTTTGAAAACCTTAATTTTCTGCTAGTCCACGCAGGTGGACTTTGTTTCTGTAGTAGCGATTTCTAATCGCCGGAAACTTTTAAAACATCCTCTTAGGAATTAGTGCTGACAAATTACTTACAAATTACTCTTTATGCTGACTGCAACTGATTTCACTGGCTTATTTAATGAGAGATTTTTCCATAACTTTTTACCCATACCAGCCTTAGATAATTTTAGATTGGGTGTAGGAACACCAGATTTTAAATTATCGGATGTTACTAACAACACTGTTATCAAACTCTCTGACTTTCGAGGTAAAAAACCTGTAATACTGGCATTTACCAGGATTTTCACAGAAAAGCAATATTGCCCCTTTTGTTATCCCCATATTCAAGCTTTAAATGAAAATTATGAACAGTTCAAAAATCAGGGAATAGAAATTCTATTAATTACTAGCACTGACAAAAAGCAAAGTCAAATCATCGTCAAAGATTTGGGTTTAAAAATGCCATTATTGAGTGATCCTAGTTGCCACACATTTCGTACTTATAAGACCGGACAAGCATTAGGAGCGCCTTTACCAGCGCAGTTTGTGTTAGATAAAGATGGAAAACTGCTCTACAGGCATTTATTTTCCTTCTTAAATCATAATGCTAGTGTAGAGACACTCCTAGAAAAATATAGGGGTAGGCAATAGGCAATAATTTGGGTTTTAAACTGCTATCTGTTAATTAGCTCTCAATCGGGACTAAGAGGTTCTAACTTACCCGTACGTCGATTATAACGATAACCTTTAGACATTAAACTGGGAAGAGGAAGCACACAATATTTTTTGTTATCAATCATAATTGATACTACTTTTTCCCCAGAGTTACAGGAGACATCAGTTAATTCCCAACTTTTAATTAGCTCTAAATTGGCATCAACAGGTTCTAACCTACCTGTAGCCCAATTATAACGATAACCTTTAGACATTAAACTGGGATGAGGAAGTACACAATATTTTTTGTTATCAATTATAATTGATACTACCATTCCCCCAGAGGTACAGGAGACATTAATTACTTCCCAGCTTTTAATTAGCTCCACATTTGGGTCAATAAGAGAACTAGAACTTGGTTTTGGCTGTGGTTCTGCTGGGGAGTTAGAACTTGGTTTTGGCGGTGGTTCTGCTGAAGAATTAGAACCTGGTTTTGGCGGTGGTTCTACTGGAGAACCAGGATTTTTAATATAACGTCTTGTAAATATTTCCGAGGCCTTTTGGTAATCTGAAAGTGCATTTTGAAAATTACCAGTTAGAGTGTAAGCTATAGCGCGGTTAATATAAGCATTAAAATCATCAGGATCAATCATAATAGCTAGAGTTGCCACCTTTATAGCTGCTGGATAGTCTTTTAAGTTATTAAGCACATCTGCCTGAATAGTGTAACCATAACTATTGCGAGGATCAAGACGAATAGCTTGTTTAGAAGATTCCAAAGCCGCCTGGTATTTTCCCATTTTAATATAAGCCATACCTTGATGGGCATAAGCATCGGCATAGTTAGGGTTAATCCGAATTGCGCGGTTAAAATCCTCAAGGGCCGCTTGATCATTTTGTAAGAATAGCTGACTCCAACCCCGGTTGAGATAGGCATCTAAGTAGTTAGGATCAAGAACAATAGCTTGGTTAAAATCCGTCAGGGCTTCTTGATGTTTGCTTACCCAGGTGTATGAATATCCTCTTTTGAAGTATGCTTCTATATATTTAGGGTCTAGCTTAATTGCTTGAGTAAAATCTTCCGTAGCTTCCCGATAATTATATTGATCTAGTTTAGTAATACCCCTAGCATAAAAGTCTCTTGCTGACTGAGGATTACTTAAATTATTAGCAGGTTTATCAGTAGGACTATCATTCTTCGTCATGGGGATATCTTTAATAATTGGCTCATTTGTAGCTAAAAAAGTATTAATAGGAATCCCCGCATTAAATCCCGTTTTTTGTGTCACCACTGCTCCCGTTTCTGTTTTATTTTTAGCTGAAGTATCAGCTAACCCGTGAATTGCCACCACCCTACCAGCAATATCAAACACCGGACCACCACTATTACCAGTTATAGTTCTGGCATCATAAATCAAAGCATAGCCATTAACAGCATTACTAGCGCGAGAAACAACCATTCCCGTAGTGAAAGCAAAGTCTCTGGCAGATCCAACTTTACCAAACACCGCTGGAAAACCGCCCACAAAAACATCAGCACCTTCTACCATTTGGTCAGAGTTTCCTAAAGTAGCAATGGGATAATCTTCTGTAGCCACAAAAGTAGCTAAAGCTAAATCCGCGTCATTTTTAGTTTTCTGTAATACCTTAACATCTTTAACAGGGTAATCTTTGCCCGTGTTTGTGCGTACAGAATAAGTAGTATCTGTAGCGCAAGTAATTTTTCCTGCCCGTCCTAAGTCATCACATACCACATGATTAGCCGTGAGGACAGTATAAATATTACCTTCTTTAGCAATAATTACACCTGAACCACCAGGAGTAAGATCACCCTCTGCATTAATTTGGACCGAGGTATTTTTAGCAATTTGAGCAATCTTTTGGGTACTAACAGTATCAGCAGCAGATGTTGGTAAAGAAATTACAACAGTTGCGACTACTGCCGTAGCTAACATGGTATAATTTGCCCTGGTAAAATATAAATTCATATTCTGAGTTTTCTTGTAACTACTGGGAGCTATGTTGGATCTTGGTTAACCATTTCTTGTTCCTTGAGAAAATCAAGAACACTGTCAACAGGAATAGACCAACTAAGAGATTCCATTTGCAAATAATCTTCTTTTTTCGGTATAGTACCATCACTAAAGGTAAAAGCTTTAATACCTTGAAAAGGATACTTTAATAGCCCATTGATACCAATTAGTTCCCCCTGCTGATTTAAGGTCGGACCACCACTCATACCTTGAAAAACATCATTAGTGCTGCCCAATTGATAACCACCGGGGAGAGTTTTGTCCAGATGCATTTTAATAGTTCCAGTTTTGAGTTTAAACGCTTTAACTCCCCAATTGCGAGTTGCCTCCATTTTAGCGATCTTCTTGCCCTTAAAGACAAAATGCCAAGCCGGAAAACCAGAGGCATATACTCTTTGTCCTTCAGAAATAGCTTTTGACTTTGGTAAAGTTACCACTTGATAACCCTCTGGACTAGTAAATTTCACTAGGGCTAAGTCTAATTTTTTTATATTAACGGCATTAACTTGTTCTGCTGGGTAAATTTTACCATCAGCAGTCAAAATTTCATAACCATCTTGAGGACTATCAGCAACTACATGATTATTTGTTAATACTGTATAAGTTTGCCCTTCATGTTTAATAACTACCCCTGATCCAGAACCAAATTTAGTGAAAATTCTCACAGTTACTTGATTAGCAATTTCAGCAGTAGTGATATCCAAGTCTTGATGAGATGTAGCACCCAAAACTACGGGATGAGAATAGGCACAGAATTGAATCACAGAAAAGGTTGTAATAAATAGCAAAAATAATTTGCGAGCTATGGGAGAAAACATGATTGATTTTTAGACAAAAATGGGGATTAAATCATGCCTACAAATTATATATTAGTAATTAGGGAAGAGATCAAAACTTCATCTCTTCCTTAATTACTAATTACCTTTTTCCCAAATTAACTCAGATAACTAGCGACTTGAGTTAATCATTACAAGCCACGTGAATTATCTCTAACAGCAGGTTTGTTTGTGGGTTGGTTAGTAGACAGACTACGGTTGCTTCTTAGCACATCTTGTAAGTTGATCTGCACACGACCTTCTGTTTCCCGAACTACACCAGCGCTACTACCTTCACGACTAATTTGCATGATTTGGGCAAGAACTTGGTCGGCTTTCTTAGCGTTTTCTGGCTTGAGAGTAAACAGAGTATTGTTTCCATTACAACCAGTGTCATTAGCGGAAATTACACAAATTACAGTGTTTTTATTAGATCGACCAGTCATCAACACAACATCTTTGAGACTACCACCACTGTTAGCTACAGCTTGACCTAATTTCTTGGTTACGATTTGGCAACGCTGTTGAGGAGTAAATTGATCACCAAAGTATTTTGAAGCTTGAGAAGTCCAAATAATCACGGGAATAGGCTGTCCACCGGGGCGCTGACCAACGGTAGCTACATTACCCTTACCTTGGGATACACAACTAAATTGAGTTCCTGTATAGGCTTCCTCCGATGGGTTTACATTTGAATTATTACTACTAGTATCCACTTTATTATCTACAGGTGGTAAAGCTTGAACTGTAGAACCCAAACCAACAATGCTAGATAAGGCTAAAGTAGCAGCTACAATCGCTGTTTTCAATTGATATTTCATAAGACCTCTAAATTTTAAAAAAAGAAGAAGAAATGAGACTTTTAAGATTTCCGGTTGAGAACGTGAGAAAATATGTTGAAAGTTGTCTTGATTGTACAACACTTCCGATAAACTTTACATTCTCCTACTAATTATAAACCACCAGTAGCAGGTTTAATTCGAGCCGCATTTTTTCCTTTTAGCAAAGCACTCAATTTCACCTGGACACGACCTCTGGTTTCCCGAATTACCCCAGCACTAGAACCTTCACGACTAATTCTGGTGATTTGGGTAAGAATTTCCTCTGGTCTTTGGGCATTTTTCGGGTTTAAAGTAAACAGAGTATTGCCACCATCACAACCAGTATCCTTGATAGAAAGTACGCAAATGACGGTTTTAGCTCCTACAGTACCGCTGGTCAACACAACATCTTTGAGACTACCACCACTATTAATTACAGCCTGATTAAATCTTTCTGTCACGATTTGGCAACGGCTTTGAGGGGTAACGTTCTTACCAAAATATTTGGAACTATCGGAAGTCCACATAATTACGGGAATTGGTTCTCCACCTGGTCGCTGACCCACGGTGGCTACATTACCATTACCGTCTGGTACACATGAGAACTGAGTTCCAGTATAGACTTCCTCGGATAAATCTACATCTGAATCAGCACTATCATCTATAGTATTATCTACTTTTGGGAAAGCCTGAACTGTAGACCCCAAAGCAAAAATACTGGATAAGGCTAAAGTTGCCACTATCATCGCTGTTTTCAATTGATGTTTCATGAGACTTGCACTTTGTTAATAAACATTAAAAATTGGCAGAGACAATCTAATATCTTGCTTTTCTGTAACTACTAAATGTCACTTTGATCTAAAAATTTATAAACCTCCCGCTTTCCGAAGCCCAGACGAAGTAGGTGTAGAGGAATCTGCTAAAGCTTTGAGGTTACCAGTAGCCTGATTATACAGGTAACGTTTAGCCGTTAAGTCAGGATGGGGCGTAATGCAGTATCGTCTGCGACTCATGATGATGGTGATTACTTCGCTACCAGAGTTACAGTCTATAGGTGTTAATTGCCATTTTTTTAGCAGTGCTATGTTAGCATCCCCAGATGATAAATCAGCGTTTTGCGAAGAATCAGGTGTTTCTGTCGTTGTGACATCAAACATGGTGTTGTTTTTCGTAGCATTGTGGAAGTTATAACGACCATTATTAGCAATGACATTGCCACCTGGGTTATTACTAGTCCCTAAATCAGGTAAAGCGTCATGAATGAGAACAACACCATCACGCTGATTATTTTGAATTGTATTTTTACGCAGAATAGGTTTAGCAGATTCAGAAATCACTATACCATCTTTGTTTTGAACAATTTGATTTTCTGTTAGCGAGGGTGTGGAAGTATTACCAATGGCTAAACCAAACCCGTTTTTCTGAAATAAATTATTACGAATTTCTCCCTGGCTTGATTTGGTTAGGGAAATCCCGTTGGCGCTATTTTGCACAAATCGGTTATTTTCAATTTTAGGATTTCCTGTACCTGTAACAAAAACTCCGTCCCTGGCATTGTTAGTAAAGGTACTGTTTCTTATCGTTGGATTAGTTGATTCTACCCATACACCCGTACCTCTTTCATTGGTGTTAATGACTGTTACACCTTCGATTATACTATCTTTATCTGCAAAAATGGTAATGTTCTGTTTAGCAAAAATGCGACTGATATAATCACCACCACCGGAAATAACTACTCTCTCACCTCTGCTGGATTCATCACCCCGTAATGTTACGCCTGGTTTAAGTAATATGGGAAATGATTCGTTGCTATAATTACCAGGAGCTAATTGAATAACTGTACCCGGTTTGGCCTGACTCAGAGCAGAAGTAATAGTTTTATACGGCTTTGCTGATGTTCCAGCTTCAGCAGCATTTAAACCATTAACAGGGTCAACATAAATTACTGATGAAACTGGTGGCAATTGGGCTTGTGCTGCAAAGGTGACACCCAGTAAGCTAGATATTGTTAAGGTTGTCACTAAAAAGGATGTTCCTAATCCAAAATTGCTTCTCATTAATTACTCCCTGACTTGAGGAATACATCTTTAATTTATTACATAATACACTATAAATACTAAAATTTATGAAATTTAACATATATATTATTTACAACAGATTGCAGTTAAATGAGGCACAAATATGAATATTAAACCTTTTGTGTGATGTGCATCTTGCTTGCCTATATCTACCATAATCAGTGGTTGTCACAACCTTGTATGGGCAACCCCCCCGTGGTAGCCCCAAATAACGGGGTAGGCACAGGGGCACTACCCCTACGATTCCCCCGTGGTTGCCTAAATAACGGGGTAGGCACAGGGGCACTACCCCTACGATTCCCCCGTGGTTGCCCAAATAACGGGGTAGGCATAGGGGCACTACCCCTACGATTCCTACATTAAATCTCAATTATTTGTATTATTTTATATAAAAAGTATAAGTAATTGTAGGTATGTATTTATCTAAGATCATAGTCAGGACTTTAGTAATCTTTTCCAGAACTTGTGGAAACAATTATCAGTGCTAAATCCCTGACTACAAACAAAAAATTATATTTTTTTGTGCCACTTACGTGAGTCCTAATTGAGTCAAGAAGCGGTCACTTTAACCGTCCTAGAGATGTTCCATGGAACATCTCTATAGAGTACGGATACTTTCAGGACTATGTAGGAAGAAAAACCTGACCCTTGTTAGTCTATGTTAGCTTTTTTATATCGGCATAGCAAGATCCCTAACCTAATTCAATTCAGCAACTCCTAGGTGTTGTTGGGAGTTGCTTTTGTGTAATTAGAGGTTATTTAATCGCAGTTCTCAATTGTTTGAGTATACCGCCAATACCCCGGAAGCCAGTGTTATTAGAAAGATTCTTAACAGCTTTCGGTTCACTTTGCAGGATAACCGCGTTGTAAGCAACAATAGCATCATTCAGCTTATTGATATTGACACTTATGCCAGCACTGCCTTGAGCAATGATAGTAACCGGTTTTAAAGCTTTGGTGCTTGCTACTAGCTGTCCTGATGTTGTCATGGCTACAGGCTGATTTGGCAGAGAGCCAGTAGTAGAACCAAACAAACCAGTCAGGGATGAGACTAGTGCTGTTGCTAGTTGCGGGGAAATACCAGCAGCAGTGAAGCTGCTTGTTAAGGCAACCGCAGCCTCTTGTGCACCAGCACTACCTGTCAATAGCGCACCAACGTCAGCAGTACCACCTGTTGTAGTACCCCCCTCAGTTGCAGTACCACCTGTTGTAGTACCCCCCTCAGTTGCAGTACCACCACCTGTTGTACCACCACCTGTTGTAGTACCACCACCTGTTGTAGTACCACCACCTGTTGTACCACCACCTGTAGTTGTACCACCACCTGTAATTATACTGTTAAGATTCTGAACAATAGCGGCAGCCAACTGATTGACGGTAACCTGGATTTGTGGGGCAAGGGTGATCACAACAGTGTTTCCCGTTCCACCTTCTGTCACAGTGACGCTAGATGACGTTGATTCTACGGATGCTGCTGTAACTGCAACAGTTGCAGTTGTGTCACCACCTGTAGTTCCAGTTGTCTCACCAACTGTAGTAGCCGCTGACGTACCACCTGACGTGGAAACACCACCTGTAATGGTGGCTGAAACACCAGATATTATAGGAATGATTACAGGCGCTCCTGTTGGTGTTGTTGCTACTGTTACTATAGCTGGTATTGTTACTGTTTCTCCTCCTACCGTTGTCGTTGTCGTTGTCGTTGCTGCTCCTGCTGCTCCCGCTGCTGCTGCTGCTGCTGCTGTTGCTGCTGTTGCTGGTGCCGCTCCTGCTGGCAGTGCTGCTCCTCCTGTTGTTCCTCCTCCTCCTGGCAGCGCTGCTGGCACGGAAAAAATGCTATTTGTTGAAGCATCGGTTGGAGCGTTACTATCACGACCAGATGTACCAGGGCTAGTTTGGGCTAGACTTGGTAATTGCCAAGGAAGGGACATGAGGGGAGTGAGACTGAGGGCAAAAATGAGATTTCTGATTTTCAACATGATGATCCTTTAAATTCTAAATGTCTAAATTCTAAGTGTTTATTTAGGCAAAAAGTTGAAACCATAACCCAGACTCAGGGAAAATACAGTGCCACCTCGGCTGTTTTCCGTAAGGTCTGCTCCTGAAGCTGTAATTGTTAAGGGTAGAGTAGGTATGGGAACAATAGAAGCCCCAATGTTGAAACCAACTCCACTCCAACCTAGACCCACACCAACTTGGGGATGAATTTGCACACCAACCCCAGCAAATACACCAGTGCTGGCATTACCTTGGCGGAAGTCTCCACCTCCAGCCCCGGCAGAGAAGGAGATGGGCATTTTGTTCACGGGGTCATTAGGCTTTAAAAGGGAGTAACTCGTCACCACACCATAAGCACTGGAAGGTCTAATACCTTCATTACCGTACTGGGCAAAGGTTTTCCAGCCGGCGGCTACACCAATTTGATTAGTACCTTTAGCATAGACAATGCGGTGAGCTTTGAAGTCAAAAGTACCATTAGCACCAAAGTTTTTGATACTACCGTTGTTGAAGCCAAATTCTAGACCAACTAGTTTCTGGGAGTCTCCTAAACCAAAACCGGCGCTAATACTCCCATCTAGACCTGTATCTCTGGTGCCGAAAAAAGTTGCTGATGTTCCTAAAAATGCGTCACCCATGTTAGCCCCAAAGGCACTAGGCGCAGCAAAACTGAGTCCGGGTGGGTAGGTGGGCTTAGTTGGTGATGCTACTTTGATCTTAATCAGGGGTTCAATTAGTAAGTCTTGGCGGATCTTATTAAGATCATCTGGATTACTGTCTCCTGTTTGTGCAATTATTTTTGGTTGTTTTTGCTCAGGAACAGATGCAACTGTTTTTTCTAATTCTGCAGCTGCGACTACCTGTTTGGTATCGGTTACAGAAGTAGCTTTTGCAGTTTTATCGGCGCTTAATTCACTGTTCTGGTTTTCAGTTACTATGTCATCTGCGGCAGATGCGGAATTAGCTGAAATCGCCGTGGTCAGGAACAAGGTGGGTAGGGTTAGCCATAAACCCAAGTAGATAAACTGCTTCCAATGATTCCCTGGTATAATAGAATGCTTTTTGCTGATCAAAATATCACTCCTCACAAGATGTTTGTTATGCGGTGGCGAAAATTTATACGGTTAATAGCTTTATGGGCAAATATTCTCAAGCTATTTTGCCCGGTGTGACGGGTAATGGGTAAAAGTAAGTACCGATATAAAAAGCTAACAATTGATATGAATACTGCTTAATGCAGATCATCAATTGCCGGCCATTATACCATGAATCTAACTTTAAAAGCAAGATAGATCATGAGTAAGTAAGTATATATTTTTGAATACGGGTGTTCTCAGAAATAAAATTCCCTGTTATGCTGTGGCTAGATTCCATAAGGTAGGAAGTGAAGCATTTTCGAGAGTTTTCATGACTCTGAATTATTAACAGGGGAGACAAAATGATAATTGTAGCTCATTTTTATGGGGAATATTGTAAACAATCTTTACAATTTAACTTGCGCTAAATGGCTGCGGGGGTTATAGGTACGGATAGCCCTGATTTTCTCATAGTATTCCCTTTCTTGGGGATTTAGGTCTTTTGGGGGAGCGATCGCTACTTTGACCAATTGATCACCGCGTCCACCCTTAGTTAGCGGCCAACCTTTACCACGTAAGCGTAGAGACTGACCAGAACGTACTCCTGCTGGTAATTTGACATTAACATGACCATCGGGGGTGGGAACATCAATAGCTGCTCCTAATGTGGCTTCGTCAGGGGTAATTAAGACTTCGCAGACGAGATGATCACCTTCAATTTGGAAAAAGGAATGGGGTTGTAATTCTACTTTCAAGTATAAATCTCCCCGTTGTTGAGTCTGATGGTTAATTTGGCCTTTTCCCTTAATCCGTAAGCGAGTACCAGCTTTAGCACCAGCAGGTATACGCACATCAATAGTTTCGCTACCTAAACTAAATCGTTTCTCGACACCGGAAAATGCTTCAGCTAAAGTTAAAGTAATTACTGCTTCTGTGTCTTGTGTTCTAGCAGCGTCTTGAAAAGAAAAATCGTTAAAACCCCCATATCTACCACCTGTTCTCCCCGTGGCGGTAGTATCTGTGGCGGTTTGTCGTCCACGGCCAGGACCAGCACCACCAAATAATTCATTTAAGAAGTCATTAAAACTGCCATATTGTCCAAAGTCAAAGCCCCCCATATCAGTACCCGGACCACCAGAGGGGAAACCTTGACCGGCTTGTTTCCAATATTGACCAAATTGGTCGTATTTTTTGCGTTTATCTGGGTCAGATAAGACTTCGTAGGCTTCATTCACTTCTTTGAATTTTGCTTCGGCCTGTTTGTTGTTGGGGTTAACATCAGGATGATATTTACGAGCTAGTTTGCGAAAAGCTTGTTTAATTTCTTCCGATGTGGCGGTTTTAGTAATTCCTAAAATTGCATAATAGTCTTTAAAGTCGGTTGCAGCCATTTATTAGCCTCCTGTGGAAATTTAAGTAGGTTGGCGTTAAAAATTGTCGTTATGACGAGGGAACAGGGAACAGGGAACAGGGAGCAGGGAACAGGGAACAGGGAACAGGGAATAGGGAATAGGGAACAGGGAATAGGTTTTGGACAACTTTACTTTTCGTTACTTGTGTCGGTTTTTTTCCGTTCACCTATTTAGGTTATGTTTTTTCTAAAATATGAGATCTACTGTTTTCTTGGTCTAATGCTGAAAAGAGTCTAAATATTAAATTAACATAACAAAAAGTTGAAAAAGTTAAGTGTGGTTTTTGCCGAATGTACCAGGGAAATTCCCGTACTCTTGCCATTGTGAACAAAAAATCAACTCATCTATTCCTTCTTCTAAGCTGGGGGGAGCATCCCGGATTTGACGGTGCATTCGGAAAATAACATCTTCGGGAACTTGACGAATTCGTCTTTGATTTCGGGCTAAACATAGCCATATTGGGGTTGAGAGCCAAATTCCGGTAATGTGCGTCAAACCAAAATCACGGGCTAGGATAATCACTTCTCGACGATTTTTCCTTTGGGCGTTGGTAGCATCGAAAATCACTCCTTGATCTAGGTTTATGGCTTGTTGAAATTGTCTTTCTATTTCCCGCCAAATTAGCGGCCAAGCCCCTTGAATTGCTTCAGAACCAAAAAGCTGCCCCCGGATGGCATCTGTGGAAATTAGCTGCATCTGGGAGCATTCTGTTAATAGTTGTTTTGCTAAGGTTGATTTACCGCTACCAGGAAGACCAATCAGTAAAATTAATTTAGTCATTAGTCAGTGGTCGGTGGTCGGTGGTCAGTTGTCAGGAGTCAGTTGTCAGTGGTAAAAAAAATCAGGAACAACCAACGACGAACAACTGACTAACTAGATGATTGTTCCATGGGGAATGACAGCATTTTTGAGAACGACGACAATGCCACTACGAATGTAGAAGCCTTGTTTTTCCCGTTCTGCTTCTTGGACGTTGTCTTTATTGATGATTTTCACATCGTGACCAATGCGGGCATTTTTATCAATGATGGCACGACGAATAATGGTGTCTGTGCCAATACCGACGGGAATATCATTTTCTTCTAGGCTGCATTGTTTTTCTACAAATGGTTGATAATAGTCAGCACCCATGATCAGAGTTTCTTCAATTGTAGATCCTGATTCTATCCGCGATCGCACTCCTAAAACTGAATGTTGAATCCGGCAATCTTTCAAGATACAACCTTCACCAATCATAGATTCGGTGATTTGGCAATTCAACAGTTTAGACGGTGGTAGATAACGAGCGCGGGTATAAATTGGTGCTGCTTCATCATAGAAGCTAAAGGGAGGGAGGGGTTGTTTGGTGAGGGCTAAATTGGCTTCATAAAAAGATTCAATTGTCCCAATATCTTCCCAATAATCATCAAATAAGAAGGCTTGAACGTTATGATCCTTAGCTGCGTCTGGAATAATTTCTTTACCAAAATCAGTCCGTTCTAAAGATTCTTTTAGCAACTTAATCAAAACATCTTTTTTAAAGACATAAATCCCCATGGAGGCGATATATGGCTGTAATTGAGCTTGTTCTGGTGTTAATCCCAATATGGTAGTATCAACACGCATTTGCGCTAAGGCTTCTCCTTTGGGTTTTTCGCTAAAGTCAATTACTCTCCCGGCTTGATTAATTTTCATTAAGCCAAAATCCGAAGCCCGACGATCATCCATGGGAATTACGGAAAGTGTAATATCCGCATTTGTATCTCTATGACGCTTGATAAACTGACGGTAATCCATACGGTAAAGATGATCACCAGAGAGAATCAGAAATTCCTCTACATCCCAATCCTGTAACATCCAGATATACTGACGCACAGCATCAGCCGTACCTTGAAACCAGTTGGGGTTTTCTGGGGTTTGTTGTGCTGCTAACACTTCTACAAATCCATCGCTAAACCCACTAAAGTTGTAAGCACGAGCAATGTGACGATTCAGGGAGGCTGAGTT
The DNA here is from genome assembly GCA_900299285.1 of Anabaena sp. 54. Lineage (GTDB taxonomy): Bacteria > Cyanobacteriota > Cyanobacteriia > Cyanobacteriales > Nostocaceae > Dolichospermum. Next base: position 15,287 of record OMJF01000106.1, read on the forward strand.
AAATTGAGTGAGGACATAGATTTTGAATATTTCCGAATTGATGCAGTTGCTAACGGGAATATCTATTAAGCGATACTTCCCGGCTACTGGTACTGCTGGTTTGGCGCGAAGCTTGGTTAACGGATAAAGCCGAGTACCCGCACCCCCACCAAGAATAATTGCTAAAACTTTTTTCACAAAATTTCTCCCGACTGCTTTTCAACTCTCATCTACAGTTTAGGTCTCTATGTAGCAACTGATAAAGATAAGAGCAAAGAATCTTAGGGATGAATTTTCAAGTGGGAGTTAATGGGAAAATATAGAACTTATGTACTATAATAACGGTTCTATAACGGTTCTACTCAGGATGTAAATTATATACAGCAGCTTTCAGCGGTCAACAGTCAGCAGTAAAACCCTTTAGTACAATATGCTTTTGATTTTAGTTTTGATCCCAGTTTGGCTCTTAAATCTCAAGTCAGGGAAAGAGGAAATAGGGAAGAGGCATAATTTCAGCCTTGATTTTTTTCCATTGGTAACCAATCATCTAAAATTTGCTCTAATGAACCAATGGGGACAAGAGGGAAGATATCAAGGGGAAGTTGAGAACGATCTGATGCTTCTAATCTAGCATCTTGATAACATTCATCAAATATTTCTAAAATGTAAGGTTTTAAACTTGGACTATCTTGAAGATATTTCTTGATCTGGTTGCGAAATGTCCTAATTTCCCCTAGCCAATGTCCTTGATTACGCTCTCTTTCACTATCCCAACATTTGAGTTTTAGTAGATGTACAAGCAGCTTAGTTAATAAACTTTCAATTGCTCGTTTCTCACTTCTACCCATAGTTTCTAATTCTTCTAATAAATTCTCTAAATCAACAGCAGAAAATTGTCCTGTGCGAAGTTGGTTAATGGTTGTTCTTATCCACAGGTAATAGTCTTGGTCGTATAAGGTTTGAGTTGTGGTTTGTGTTGATGTAACCATATACTGGCGAGGATTTTGCTATTTATTTTATTTTAGCTTACAGCTATTTTCAGGTAAATAAACCACAAACCGACCTCTCTCCTAAAAGGAGAGAGGCTTTGATTTACTCCCCTTCCCTGGTAGGGAAGGGGCTGGG
>OMJF01000107.1 GCA_900299285.1 Anabaena sp. 54
AGACGTTCTAGACGTGCAAGAAAAACTCGTTACAGACAACCAAGGTTCTTGAATAAAACCCGTCCAGAAGGATGGTTAGCACCGAGTCTACAAAGTCGGGTTGATAATATTAAAACTTGGGTTGAAAGATTGCGTAAACTCTCACCAATAGGACTTACGCAAGATGTAACTGAAACCCTGATTATTTCCTAAGGGTAATTCATGAATTACCCCTACTTTCGTTCTATTTTGCGTAAGTCCTGAGTTAGTTTTTTTGTATCGGACTGGTGGAGGTTTATACAGTGGTGGAAAATGAGAGTATAAAACAAATTCATACCCAGGATTTTTCCTGGTGGTTTTGGCCTGTTGTGCCAATTTATCCTTATGGTCAACGTCGCACTATTCGTAAAGAAGTTATTAAAGATACTATTTGGACCTTCGACCAATTACAGGGAATTTTTTATGTAGTTGTGCCAATTCGCATGACTGTAATTAAGCTAAAAAAGGGCGGTTTACTAGTTTATGCACCTGTTGCACCCACAGGAGAATGTACCCGATTATTAAATGAATTAGTCACAAAACACGGTGACATTAAGTATATTATTTTGCCAACCATATCGGGAATAGAACATAAGGTATTTGTAGGTCCCTTTGCGCGACGCTTTCCCAATGCACAGATATTTGTTGCTCCGGGACAATGGAGTTTTCCCCTAAATTTGCCTTTGAGTTGGTTGGGTTTACCTGGTAAACGCACTCGGATCTTACCTGAAAATAGCCAGGAAGCCCCTTTCGCTGAGGATTTTGATTATGCAATCCTCGGACCTATTGATCTCGGTTTGGGTAAGTTTGCAGAGGTGGCTTTTTTCCATAAGCGATCGCACACGCTCTTAGTTACAGATACTATAGTTTCAGTACCAGCAGAACCACCAGCAATTGTCCAGCTTGACCCCTATCCCTTATTATACCACGCCAAAGATCAAGCTTTTGACATGGTTTTAGACACCCCAGTAAATCGCCTCAAAGGGTGGCAGCGAGTAACATTATTTGCCTTGTACTTCAGTCCTAGTACGTTGAAAGTACCTACATGGAGTCAAGTATGGCATGATGCCCAAAAAGCCCCAGAAAGGTCTAAAAAGGCATATTTTGGTTTATTTCCCTTCCAATGGCAGAAAAATTGGCAAGATTCTTTTGAGATTTTGCGAGGGAATGGACGCATATTTGTTGCGCCAATTTTACAACGTTTGATTTTAAATCGCGCACCCCAGGAAACAATCAATTGGGCTGATCATATTGCAAAATGGGATTTTCAATGGCTAATTCCCTGTCATTTTGATGCTCCAATTAAAGCAGAACCGCAACAATTTAGGCAAGCATTTGGGTTTTTAGAAACACAACCCCTTGGTAGTGTTGTTAATAGCAATAGTTATCTTTTACCGGAGGATGATTTTAAATTGTTGAGAGATATTGATGCAGGGTTAAATAAGCTTGGTATTGTACCACCTGCGAAGGAGAGGGTTTGAAAAATTTTAGGCTATTTCATGTTTCATAAACCTAAGAAAAATTATTTTACTAAACAAATCTTGTTTTAGGGGATGTACATAATATAAATATAACTTACTGTCTTGACATTGTAAATATAGCAGTCTATCATTTATTTTATGGATGTCTACTTTGTATTAAATGGTATTACCTTCGTCTGGAACGAGGAAAAAAGCCGAAATAACCCCAGTAAACACAATGGAATAACCTTTCAACAAGCAGCAGAGGCATTTTTTGATCCATTCATCAAAATAGTAGATGTTAGTCGCAATGATGAAGCCAGAGATGCCATTATTGGTTTAGATACCCGTTGGAATCTTTTATTTGTAGTCCATATCGAATTTGAAGATGATGTAATCAGAATTATTTCAGCCCGTAAAGCCACACGAAAGGAGCGAGAATATTATGAAGATTGAAACACTAAAACAACGCTTAGACAAAAATCGCCCCATGATTACGGTTATGCTAACAATACCAGAAGATGTAGTAGAAGAATTGAAACAACTTGCACCCATACTTGGTTTTTCTGGTTATCAACCCTTGATTCGAGCATATATTGGACAGGGAATGAGAGCAGATTTAGAAAAGTTAGAAAATAATACAGTTAATGCTTTAATTGCTAGTTTAAAACGACATGGTGTGAGTGATGATATTATTCATGAAGCATTAAATGAAGTTGTTAATAAATAAAAAACGTTTAAAATTATCAGATTCTTCAATCGAGAAGGGAATTAAGCCAGTTACGCACTTCTCCTTAACTCGGTGATCTGAATTTTTTAATTAGAATTTTTTAATTATTTTCTTCCTCAATGATCGCTTTTTCTGCTGGGGTTAATTTATATAGTTTATAAACAATTTCATCAATTAACCAATCACATTGTTTTAGTTGTTTTTTGATAGGTAGGAGTGTATTTAAACTGGCTTGATATTCTTTTGCTAATGTTTCTTGTTCTTTTCTGGTGGTAATATCAATTTTTAGTTTCTTCTTGTTTTTCTTGAGAATATCAATTAATTCGTCAAGGGTTAAATGGTTATCTGCTTGTTTTTGTTTATAATAATCACCTAAATAACTTTGAATTTTAGATTTATTTGTCAGATTATCAATATCAGTACCGATTAATCTTGCTAACCATGTTAAAAAGCCTTTGATTTCCGTTTGTTTTTGTTTATTTAATTCTATCATTTGTTCGGCTAAATATGCGAGGAAGTCATGAATTACGTCTGCTTGTTCTGGTTCTTGGTTGAGGTGATGATCAATTTGGGTAAGTAGGATATTTGGGTTATGATTTATTTGATATTGTTGGTAAAGTTTAATTGTGTTTTCTAGATAAGTTTGACGTTTTTCTGCGGGAGTTGTGAAGGAGATTTTTGGAACTGGTAAACTTTTGAGTTCTTCGTATGTTACCTGGGGAAAATCATCTTTTACAGATATAGTAGAAGAATTAGTATAAACCCAAGACAGTAATTTAGAATTAATCAATGTATTAATAAATTGAGGATTAATATTAACATCCAAAACCAAAATATTCAGAATACTATCTGTAGTAATTAATGTATCTGTACAATAACAAGACATCAATTCCCCACGTCTTGATAATAGTCTTCTCAGTACAATTCTGGGAGACGTAAATAATATTTGGTCACGTTTACTAGCTAAATCATTACAATATCTAATATAACTTTTCTTTTCTGGTTCGAGACGATAGCGGGATAATTCTTTTCCTAATAACTCAGGATAATAATTACCTTGACTGTCAAATTTTATAACATTACTTCTCAAGAAATCATTTTCAATTTGTTCTTTTGTATGTTTTTTGAAATCATACAATTGTACTCCTCTCTCAATTCTCGTCAATGAACCAAGATTAATAAAATTTGCATCATTTTTAATTCTTTGTATTTTAATAAACTCCATACTTAGAATGAATTTTAAATTTCTATCTTCTTTCCATGTTTGTATATTAATTTTGTCATATTTTCCATCCTCTAATATATCTACTTTATCTTTCTTACGCATTTTTTTCGTATCAACATCATAGTTTGCTGTGGCATTATTTACCTGCACAATAATCATACAATTATCAATATAAGCATCTGAAAAAGTATCATAAGGTAATAGAATAATCTCCTTAATACAGCAGAAATTTATCATCTTGTTACGTAAACTCATATAATTAATACCAGTTAACATTGCAGCAGGAATAATAAAAGAAATATAACCACCTTTACGAGTATTATTTAATCCAAAACTCCAGAAATAAACAAAAAAATCATTATACAAATTAGATAACCATGCTAATGATTCAACTAAACCATAAGGTGGATTTCCAATAACAGCGTCAAAGCCAGAATTTGCATCCCAACTAGCACTTTCTAAATCAATAAAAACCTCTGGAAATTCCAAATCCCAATGAAAAAACCGCTTTTGGTCAAACAACCTTCTCGCTTCCTCATATACCGCAAGATCAGCAGCATTCATATTTTCAAACTTAGCATTAATCGCATTTATACCAAATCTTTCCAAAAAATTCTTAGCTTGTTTCACACCAAAAAATTGAGAAACATAAATATCTAATAACCCTTTAAAAGGTTTCGCAGCTTGATCAAATTCCTTAAATAACCTCTCACTGCTTTCCACTTCCGCAAAAGTTGCATCACTTAATGTACTCACACCGCGCATAATTTCCGCAGCACGTAACAACCCCACAAACGGACCTGTTAATAAACTCAATTGGCCACTTTCTTCTTTCATCATATTCGCTTCTGCTTCTTTTGCAGTTGTACCAATAAGAGAATTTCCGCAGCGCAAATGATGATCCAAAAAACTCAAAGGAGCGCCAATTGTGAAAAAATGTAACCATAAACTTACCTTGGCTAATTCTACGGCCATGGGATTTAAATCTACACCATAAATACAGCGTTTCATGACCACTCTTTGTAAAAGTTGATTATCGTCTAAATTGATATCAATATTAATTCCCTGCTGTTGTAAGTTTTCTAAAATACTATTGCGGGTTTTTCCTAACATCTCCAAAATAGGATTAAGTTCGGGATATTCATTTAAAATATTGATTAATTCGTCTGTCAAATAATCAACAGCTTCCACTAAAAAGTGTCCACTTCCCATAGCAGGATCACAAATTTTAATATCAAGTAAAGTATTTTGTGCTTGTCTTTCTAAACGTTGTAGATCTTTTTGTAAACCATTACGACTTTGTACTCCTAATCTACCATCTATCATTTTTTCATGTAATTGGTGAATTTGCGTCATTAAATCTGCAAATCTTTGTTTTCTCTCCTCTAAAATTGGTTTGAGAGTATGACTAACAATGTATTTAACAATATAATCTGGTGTGTAATAAGAACCCGTAGCTTTTCTTTCACCCTTATCATTTTCTAAATGCACTTTTCCCGTTTTTTCGTCTTCAATAATTAAACGATATTCTAATAAACCTTCATAAATTGAACCCAATTGTCGCACACCTAAAAAGCTGTAGTCAATGGGTAATTTTTCAAATCTTGCTAATTTATCCAAAGCGGGAAATAAAATAGCATCAGATATTTGATGTTCAGACAAAAAATAATTCTCTGGATAATCTTTAATATCTTGATTTTGATGAAAATCAAAGTGAAATAAACCACCATTATAACGAGGTACTGCTAAGGCTTTATCACCCCTATCTACTATTGCAAATAAACCTAACAAACTCTGATAAATTTTTGTGGAAGTTTCACTTAATGTTCTTTGTTTATCCAGACTTGCAGCTATTTCTTGGGTAATTTTAATTAAACTATAATCACGGTAAGCGGTGGTAATTGGTAATAAGTTTCTCGCTTCAGCATATAAGAGAAATAACAACTTATATAAAAATGATAAAGTCGCTGCATAAATCTGTTTTGGTTCTACTGTTTTTCCCCGTCGCATTACGTCTATTATAAACCCTGTTGCTAAGTCAGGAAATATCTGATCAAATACTAAGGTTTTTAATTCGTTTCCTACTTGAGTCGCATAGGTTGTACTTCCTTCCCTGACTCTTTCTAAAAAGTTTTTATTGTAGCTATCTTTTTCAAAAGCCGCGCTTCTAAAAAATAACCAAAAATATTTGAATTGTTCTATATCTTGAGTTTCTAATAATTCTACTAAATCAAGAGGATAAAATTCCGTTGCGGTAGAAGAAGCTTGACGATAATATAAACGCCATTCTCTCCCATTGGTTAAAATTCCCCAGTCAACATTTGTACCACTTAAATAACTGGAAATCTGAAAAGATGGGTTGGCGTTTTTGAAAATGTCCCGTTGATCATTAGGAGAAACTTTACTTAATGGTCGTTGCCAATATTTAGCTTCTGCTATTACTAATACTCGACTATAAAAGGCAGTTTCATTATTTTGTAAAGAGTAGGCTGTATCTCTTTCACTTTCATTTAAAAACAAAGCATAATCAGGACGTTCGGCTCTACCTTGACCACGAGAAATGACTTGAGGAATATATTTAAAACCTAAAATTTCTAAAACTGGTTTAATAAATATATCTTCAGTTTGAGCTTCATTCAGAGTTGGTAAAATCGCCTTTTTTGATAAATAAAGATTTTTTAAGGACTCAAATTCTGCTTTAATATCTAATTGCCATTCTGGAAGTTCTTGCAGGCGATAATCTAAATAATGTTGAGAAAATAAGGGTTTATTGGTGTTTTTTGTATTTGTCATGATTGGAAATTGAAAAAATCTATAGATTCGCCGGAAACCCGTCTAATTTGTTGTGACAAAAGATCACTTATATCAATAGGGAAATATCAAGAAGTTAATATCAGCCTCATAGGTGCATATCAAGAAGATTTGATGATAAATATATATTTTTGCTCATCATCAAACTTAATCAGACCTTTTTGTACAACCTCATCAATTAAATTCATTGTTTAACTTAATCAAATATTGAGTTATGAGATTAATATTATAACATTATAGTTACATAAAATTAGCTGATTAAATATTAAGATTTATTAAAAAAATTGTCAGAATCAGGATGTCCAGGTTTAAAAAATAAACAGGATGAAAATGGGGCTTTGATCATCAATTACCTATTATTCATGACCAAATTACCAGCCTCAACCAGATGAATGACAACTTGAGTTATTATAGATTAGAGATTTTTTGAAAATCCTGAATTTCTAAATTTAACAACTATTGCTTTTATGAATTTTCGTGATGAGTTTAAATTGTTACTTCGCGCTCGGTATCCGTTGATTTATATTCCCACCTATGAAGAAGAACGGGTAGAAGCTACGATTCGAGAAGAAGCCATCAATCAAGGTAATCGTCCGGTGTATACTTGGGATTTTGTGGACGGTTATCAGGGAAGTCCTAATGATGTGGGGTTTGGTAAACGTAACCCTTTACAGGCCTTAGAGTTTGTGGAAAAATTGACTCCTGCTGCCCCTGCGGTGTTGATTTTGCGGGATTATCATCGTTTTTTAGATGATGTGGCGATTTCTCGTAAACTCCGTAATTTAGCCCGACTGTTGAAGTCGCAACCGAAAAATATCGTTTTATTATCCCCCCGCGTCGCTATTCCTGATGATTTAACAGAAGTGCTAACGGTGGTGGAATTTCCCCTACCTAATGCAGGGGAGATCAAAACAGAGGTAGAACGCCTATTAAAAACCACGGATAACCCCCCTGGAGGTAAATTTTTGGATGATTTGGTGCGTTCTTGTCAAGGGTTGTCTATGGAAAGAATTCGTCGGGTGTTAGTACGGGCGATCGCATCCCATGGACAATTACAACCAGAAGATGTAGATTTAGTCTTAGCAGAAAAGCGCCAAACTATCCGCCAAACTCAAATCCTCGATTTTTATCCCGCAACAGAGGAAATTACCGATATTGGGGGATTAGATAATTTGAAAGATTGGTTAATTCGTCGCGGTGGTTCTTTTAGTGAAAAAGCTCGACAATACGGTTTACCCCACCCCCGTGGGTTAATGTTGGTAGGAATTCAGGGAACTGGTAAATCTTTAACCGCTAAAGCGATCGCCCACCATTGGCACTTACCTCTATTACGCTTAGATGTAGGACGGTTATTTGGGGGTTTGGTGGGTGAGTCCGAATCTCGCACCAGACAAATGATTCAAGTCGCAGAAGCGCTCGCTCCCTGTATACTATGGATTGATGAAGTTGATAAGGCTTTTTCTGGTTTGGGTAGCAAAGGTGATGCAGGTACTACTAGTCGGGTATTTGGGACTTTTATCAATTGGTTGGCTGAAAAAACCTCCCCTGTTTTTGTTGTGGCCACCGCTAACGATATTCAAGCTTTACCACCAGAAATGTTAAGAAAAGGGCGCTTTGATGAAATTTTCTTTGTTGGTTTACCTAGTCAGGAGGAACGAAAAGCTATTTTTAATGTCCATTTATCCCGATTACGTCCCTATAATTTGAACAGCTATGACATTGATAGGTTGGCCTATGAAACCCCCGATTTTTCCGGTGCAGAAATTGAGCAAACTTTAATTGAAGCTATGCACATTGGTTTTAGTCAAAACCGTGATTTCACAACTGATGATATCTTAGAAGCTGCTAGTCAAATTATCCCCTTAGCGCGAACCGCTGTCGAGCAAATTCAAAAACTTCAAGAATGGGCCGCCGCAGGTAGAGCGCGTTTAGCTTCAAAATATACACCTTTAAATCAACGTATCCAACGCCAAGAAAAAAATTAAAAATCTTTTACCTATTCCCTAGTCCCGACTATATGTTTAAAAATTTACTTAAATTTATACTTGGTCAACTTTTGGCGATCGCGGTTTTATTAGGTACTGGCTTAATAATTGCTCTCTATTTTGTCAACCGTACTGCCGTAAATCCACCTAAACCGATGTTTGCTAACGATAATCCGACAAAGGAAATCACAAAGCCTAAAGCCATTACCCAGTCTAAACCTCGGAAAAAAGTTATTCCTAGCCCAGTACCTACACCTACTCCCACAAAATCACCCAATTCATTACCACCAGGCGCTTATCAAGGAATTGTTACTTGGCCAGAAGGACTAAGTATGAGAGCAGAACCAGATATAAATTCTCCCACTATAGGAGGAGTTGGCGGTAATAAACAAGTGATCATCTTAGAGGATAGTACGGATAAAAAATGGCAAAAAATTCGCATTGCTGATACTAATCAAGAAGGTTGGGTAAAAGCAGGTAATATTCAACGTTCTCAGTAACCTAAGAGGTTGTCTTCAAAGTTTATGGCGATTAGAAATCGCTACTACACAAGCAAAGTCCACCTGGGTGGACTAAGGAAAAATTAAGGATTTGAAACCTGCGTAGGCAGGTTTTG
>OMJF01000108.1 GCA_900299285.1 Anabaena sp. 54
TTAGCTAGATATTTACCAGATGGAAATATTGAATTTTTAGGTCGCATTGATTATCAAGTTAAAATTCGTGGTTTCCGTATAGAATTAGGAGAAATTGAAGCAGTTTTAGCACAACATCCTTTAGTTAAATCATCAGCAGTAATTGTCATAGAAATTCAACCGGGAAATAAGCAATTAGTCGCTTATGTTGTCACCGAAGACCATAGCAATATTCAACAGGATTTACGTTCTTTCTTGAAGCAAAACTTACCAGATTATATGCTTCCCGCGTTCTTTGTCAGATTAGCAGAATTACCCTTAACTCCTACAGGAAAAATCAATCGTCGGGCTTTATCTGCATTAATGCTAGAATTAGATCAGGAAACTGATTATATATTACCTCGTCATCCCATTGAGCAGACATTAGCAGAAATTTGGTGTCAAGTTTTAGGTTTAGAAAAAGTTAGCATCGTCGAAAACTTTTTTAACTTAGGTGGACATTCTTTAGCAACCATTCAAATTATATCTAGAATTAAAGAAACCCTAGAAATAGATTTACCATTACAATATTTATTTACAGAACCAACAATAGCAGGTTTAACAAAAGTCATTAATCAGTTATTAGAAACCGTAAATCATATCACTCCTACTGACGATTTTTATGTTGATGCTATTTTAGATAATAGCATTAAACCACAAAATCCACCTCAACAATTTACTAATCAGTTACAACATATTCTCTTAACTGGTGCAACTGGTTTTTTAGGTGTTCATCTATTACATGAACTTTTAGAAAAAACCTCAGCCAATATTCATTGTTTAGTCCGCGCTGAGAATGTTTCTGAAGCTAGGAATAAGTTGAAAAACAAGCTATCATTTTATCAGCTATGGAATGAACAGCATAGTCAAAGAATTATACCTATCATTGGAAATTTGGAAAAAAATCTCCTGGGATTGTCTGAAAATGAATTTCAAGATTTAGCTAGTCAAATTGATATGATTTATCATAATGGTGCTTCTGTAAATTTGATTTATCCTTATTCAGTTTTAAAACCGGCCAATGTACTGGGTACTCAAGAGATTTTACGTTTAGCAAGTCAAATTAAAATTAAACCTGTACATTTTGTTTCTACTACTTCCGTCTTCTGTCCAGAAAATTATCCTGAAAATCAAGTATTACTAGAATCAGATCCTTTAGACTATTATCAAGGATTAGTAGGTGGATATCGTCAAAGTAAATGGGTAGCAGAAAAGTTAGTAATGCAAGCAAGAGAAAGGGGTTTACCTGTTACAATATATAGAGCAGCTAGAATTATCGGTCATAGCCAAATTGGTATTTGCAATCCTGAAGATTTATTTTCCAGAATCATTACAACTTGTGTACAATTGCGAGCAACACCTAACATTGACTGGGAAGATAATTTAACACCCGTGGATTATGTCAGTCAAGCAATTGTATATTTATCTTTTCACAAAGAGTCTTTAGGAAAAGCTTTTCACTTGCTAAACCCCCAGATTATATCGATGAATTACCTATTCAATTTAATTCGTAAACTAGGTTATCAATTACCACAAATTAGTTATGAGGAATGGTACTCCCAATTAATTAATCTGATGCAAAAATCAGCAGATAAAAAATTAGAAATTATGTCTGCATTCTTTCCACCAACTTCACAGCAAAAAATCCCCGAACCAAAATTCGATTATCAAAATACAGTTAAGGGATTATTTGGTGCTAATATTAATTGTCCGCCAATAAACGAAAAGTTACTCAGCCAATATTTTAAAAATGACAATTTCATTTACAGCAAATGATCAAACTTAGAACGTTAAAACTTACTAATAATATTACATATTATACCTTATCTCTCCTCAGTGGCATATTCATGGGAACAACCGTCGCCCCTATTGGTGCATGGTTCTTAGCCTGGGTATCCCTAGCCCCCTTGTGGATGCTACTACTTAAAATTACACCAAAAACAGACAAAAATTACCCATCTCCCCCTGTTCTTGGCTTGATCTGGGGTATCGGTTATCACGGAGTTGCCATATCATGGATTACAGGTATTCATCCCATGGACTGGCTGGGTGTCCCTTGGCTACCGAGCTTAACTATTACCCTATTTTGTTGGGCATTTATCAGCCTCTGGGGGGGAATTTTCGTCTCTGTTTGGGCGGCTTTCATGGTGCGTCTAGACAGGGGAAACCCTTATTTGCGTGTCCTCATTGGTACAAGCCTTTGGTGCAGCTTAGAAAGCCTCTGGAGTGCTGGACCCCTATGGTGGAGTTCTCTAGCTTACACTCAATCACCGTACAATCTCTTGATTCTCCATTTAGGACAACTTTCAGGACCGAATACTGTGACAGCAGTAATTGTCGCTTTTAATGGCTTTATTGCCGAATATCTCACGCAAAGACACAAAGACGCGAAAAAAGAAAGAACACTGCATTCAAAAACCTCTGTGTCCTCTGTGCCTCTGTGGTTCGTTAATTCCCACTTAATCCTAGCCACCACCCTATTAATTACCTCCCATTTTATTGGCTTTATTCTCTATAGCAACCCCCTCAATCTCACTCCAAATACAGCTTTAAAAATCGGTATTATTCAAGGCAATATTCCTAATAGAATTAAGGTTCTTCCTCAAGGTTTAAATCGGGCAATTACAAATTACACTCAAGGATATTTAAATTTAACTAATCAAGGTGTCCAAGCTGTTCTTACTCCAGAAGCTTCTCTACCTATTTTTGTTAGTAAATTACCTCAAACTCCTTTATTAGCTGCTATTCGAGAACAGGGTGTGATAGCTTGGATAGGTGCATTTGGTGAACAAGGCAGTAGTTATACAAATAGTCTATTTACTGTTTTGGGAAATGGAGAAATTACCAGTCGTTACGATAAATCTAAACTTGTACCATTAGGAGAATATATTCCTTTTGAAAATATTTTAGGAGGAATTATTCAACGTTTATCACCACTAGAAGCACATCAAGTTCCGGGTCAAGTTAATCAAATTTTTGATACTCCTTTTGGTAGGGTGATTATTAGTATTTGTTATGAATCAGCTTTTGCAGAAAATTTCCGTTATCAAGCTGCTATGGGCGGGAAATTTATTCTCAGTTCTGCTAATGATGCTCATTATACGCCAGCAATGGCAAATCAACACCATGCCCAGGATATCATGCGGGCAATTGAAACTGATAGATGGGCTGTAAGGGCAACAAATACCGGCTATTCTGCATTTATTAATCCTCATGGGCAAACTTTATGGAAATCAGGATATAATACCTATGAAACCCACGCAGAAACTATTTATCCTCGTCAAACTCAAACCTTGTATGTGCACTGGGGAGATTGGTTGACCCCTTTTATTTTGGTTACAAGTGCTTTAGTCTGGTCTTTGGCGCAAAGGCGCAAAGAGTCAGAATTTAATCAGGGTAATTTTTGATTTTGGCCTCTATCTGCGTTTAAGATCATTTTTACTCACGGGAACGTTTAATTAGTGCCACCAAAAGACAAATAATTGGCAAAAATATCCCCAAATTCCTCACTAAATCAATGTTACTCTGTCTAATAGCGATCGCTATTAATGTCCAAAATGTCACATAAATATAAATAATATCATTGCACGTAATTGTGATTAAAGTCGCAATTGTTGCAGCTAACACCAGCATGATTATAGCCCATGCTTGATGATTAAGTCCCCAACCATTCCAACCATAAAAATACAGTACACAAGCCACATTCACCATAGTTCCAACACTAGTCCAACTCAAATAAATACTCACAGGAATATGTAAACATAACTTTTTTCTCCCAGATATACGCTTTCTGCCAATACGCAAAAGATGATAAATAACCATTAATGGTACTAAAATACCGAACATGGCCACCACGGAAAGAACAAAGAATCTAGATAGAAATAAATACAACCAAATACTTTGAAAAATACAAGCAATAACTAATAAATATCCTATCTTACGGAATTCATCATCCTTTGTTTTATAGGGGAGAAATTGATAAATTGCTAAAGTGAATAATCCTAAATAAATCAGTCCCCATATCCCAAAAGCATAGTTAGCAGGGATAATTAATACACCTTTGTAAAATTTTTCATAAACCGCATCTAAGGGAAGTCCATAGGGCGGAAAAATGTTTAATGCTACATTCACTAAAAAAGAACCAACAACAGCTAATAGAGTTATCAACTGTCGGATTAAATCTGGGTAATTTTGGTAATTTTGGTAATTTTGGTAATTCTCAGAAGTAGATCGCCGCATATTATATAATAGAGCTTAAACATCAATTTATGTCCGGTTTAATGACATTATCATAGTTAAACACTAATTTCTATTTATCCAACTATCTCAAGCTAGTTGACAAAATTCAGAAAATCATAATTGCATAATTAAATATCTCTCGTCAAGGTTATAGGGGCAGTTCATGAATTGTCCCTATAACGGTTTCTAGTGACGCATATTTACAGGAGTTTTCGATATTATGAGGTACACATATTAATAATAAAAAATCTTGTGGTGCGGGCAGGATGCCCGCCAAATTGTACCTCACCCTGATGGTAATACGCTGAAATTTTAATTTTTAATAAATATCTAATGATCACCAATGATCACCAACTTGGATCACTAAAAAGATGTATGGTTAATTTCTCTTTTCTGGGTGGAACTGCGGTAATACAAGCCCGGACAATTTCCCCATCATCTAATTCTACAGTACAAGCGTGACAAGTACCCATCAGACAACCCGTGGGAATTGATACCCCAGCCCGTTCTGCTACATCTAATAAAGGTTCTCCCACTTGAGCATTAACAGTAACATCATCTGGTAAAAAAGTAATTTTCATAGTCATTTCTCAGTTTTGAGTTGTTAATATTGTTAATAATTATTATTCCTTGCACCTAATTATTCCCACACCAATTATCATAACTTTGATCGCCATCAGCATCACCTCTAGTCATGTTCGGATTATATAGTAAATAATCATGTAATATCTTGCAATTACTTTTCAATAAACTTTCTAATGTAATATCTGACAATTTCCTAAGAATTATCCTACCTCCACTACTACCAGCAGCTAA
>OMJF01000109.1 GCA_900299285.1 Anabaena sp. 54
CACGGGGGCGCTAAAGCAAAGTATCCCTAAACCAATCAATTTTGTAGGGGCAAACCCCCTGTGGTTGCCCCAAATACCGGGGTAGGCACGGGGGCGCTACCCCTACAACCTCTACATTTAATCCAAATCTTTTATATAATTAATTTTGCCTGCCTACTTACAGCGTCTCGATAGGATACAGCCAGAACAATTGGCTTTTCTGGCGAGTTTTTTAGATACTTTTGAGACTTATTCTCAATCGGTATCTCAATCACAACTGACAGATGTAAAATTATGATTCTAATTGGGAAATTGTCTTAATTGTTAGTTCTTGTACATTATTAAATACGATATTTGCCCCGGCTTTCATCAGCATTTGTGTATAATTCTCACGTCCCGCTGCTGTTTCCTGAACGTGAGGAGGTAACACTCCCACACTCAACCAAGTCCGTGAATTATCTATAGCTTTGGCTTTGGCTACGGTGTACATATCTGCTACCGTGTCTCCCACATAGACAACTGTTGATTTTTGCTCATTACCATTTGTTAACAGGTTAATACTGGCAAAAAGCCCCGTAGGATCTGGTTTACCGGGTGCGTCTTCCATGGCAATTAATACAGGAGCTTTTAAACCTAAACGTTTTTCTAAGACATATTTAGCACTCAAACGAGTTGCACCACTGAAAAAACCCCAAGCAATACCAGTTTGCGTTAATTCTTGAAAATAACTAGGCTGTACTAATAAAGACTCATGACAAATATAACCATTCCAATTTTCGTTATCCGTACCTCGATAACGGCTTTGAAAATAAGTAACAATCTCTTCATAATCTAATGACAGTTGTTCCCGTTGCTGTCCTTGACTGACAAAATATCGGTAAATTAACTCCTGGGAGGCTTCCCAGTCATTATTCCAGATTCCTTCTGATTTGAGCTTATCAATGTCCATTGCTGTGGGACGATAAGCTTGTCTAGTAAAATATTCTACCGTATCTGATAGCGCTCGACGATAGGACCCGCTCACATCACGGATAACGCCATCTATATCAAATATAACGATAGTTTTTGTGTTTACGGTCATGGCAGTAATCGAATTTGATTTTTTCAGAGTAAATTATTGAGTGGGGTGTGTTACAGCTATATAATATGGTAAATCAGTGGCAAGCAACATAAAAAATGGTAACTATCGTTGTCCTGATTAACATTATCATTTCCTTTCTACTTCTTTGTCTAGCTCAAAAATTAGGGCAAGCCAAGGATGCTCTAACACTGATAGCAGATTTATTTAATCAATATGAACGCGCTAGTTATGCAGTGCTACATACAGCAACAGATAATATTTATTTATTTCAAGAGGATATTGAGAAACTCAGCCTCAAAAATCAGAGACTTCAACAGCAAATTGAACAAATACAGCAAATTATCAGCCTGATCATTCTAATTAGGCAAATTTCCGGGATATTGGTTAAAAAATAAAAATCATCTTCAATTCCAACTAAATTCAAAAATCCGAGTAAACTGGGATAGAATCTCCAAAGTCGTCAATTATGCTTAAGCGTTCTAAATTCGAGACAACTCAGTCTCAAATCATGCACCGTGCTGAAGAACTGATTAGTGCGGCCTCAAATCGCTACCGTATTACTGTACGAGTTGCCAACCGTGCTAAACGCCGACGTTATGAAGATCTTGAAAATAACGAAGATTCAATAATGAAGCCTGTACTGAGAGCAATTATTGAAATGTCTGATGAATTAAATCAGCCGGAAATTATTGGTGAACTATAATTTAAACTAAACCTCATTCCCTGTTAGGAAATAAAGGTTTTATCAGCCTTTCTCCCACCAGGGGAGAGGTGAGGAAGTTCACCGCAGATAAAGCAGATAAATCTGTACATTGGTGGCGTAAAAATGCTATAAATGAATTGAATTTCACCAAACATGGCGGATAAAAACTTAGAAACTTTAATCGTCAAAATTGTCAAAAAGGTAATTAGAAAAGAGATAAAAAATCAAAATCAGGATAATTTACCAATCATCGTTACTGAATCTAATTCTACATTAGATAATTGGCAAAATCCAGAGAGGAGGGAAGAAGTTATTGATGATTTAGAGATTAGTCCTTACATTAGATTACCTGAGAAAGAAGATATAGAACTGGAGCGGAAATTACGAGAACTCAAGTTTAAACAAGAATTGAGAAAAGATTGGATTTCTTTTCTGGTGAAAGATGTAATTGTCTATTCAGCAACTATGATTTTTATTTTGGTACTTGCTGGTTTTTATCTATTTCGTATTCATGGTTAGAATGATAAAAATCTTGTGGTGCGGGCATCTTGCCCGCTAAAAGCTTACCTCATAAAGATGAACTCTGCTGTATTGAAGTTTTGTGACAGTTTAGTGTTTATTCATCCAATCAACTAAATCAGTAATTACATCAAGATAATTAATATCATCATGTAAATTATGATAAGCACCAGGGTATTCAATTCTTAACTTATCTGGATAATTCACCTGTTCATAAAAGATTTTACTTCCTGCTGGTAAAGCGATTCTGTCAGCGCCACCATGTAAAATTAACAGTGGTACTTGCCATTTTTCCGCGTGAGCATGAATCCAATCTACTGTAGCAAAAAACTCTGTAGATAACCTAGCAGTAGCGAGAGTATGACGTAATTTATCTTGAGTATAGGAATCTAAAATTTTCTGATTTCGTGAACCTGCGCTAAGATCTAAGCCAATATGCAAGGAAAAACGCGGCCAGACACGGGAGAGTAACTTACCTAAAACTATACGACTCAGTGGTACTCCTACTTGACCAATACTAGGTGAAAAACCAATCACACCGGCTAATGTAGATTGATCTTTGACATAATGGAGAGTATAATCTAATGCAATTACTCCCCCCAAGCTATGTCCCAACAGGAAAATCGGGTATCCTGGTTGTTGCTGTTGAATTAACTGGAGAAAAGCCTGCAAATCATCACGAAATTCAGCCCAAGCATTAATATAACCTCTTTGACCGGGTGAACGTCCATGACCACGTAAATCGAAGGCATAAACGGCATATTTTCCGGGTAACATCAGGTCAACTATGGTTTTGTAAAGTCCGCTGTGTCCTCCCAAGCCATGTACAATGGCCAATATTCCCCTGACTTCCCCCCCAGGAAGCCAGCTTTGGTAATATAAGTCAAGCCCACCCACACCTGAAAATTTGCCTTCTTGGCGAGATGCAATCGCGTCACTGTGGTAAATCATATAGTTAATTGGTTATTTCCTTGGCTAGTAAGCTACTAGCTGATTAAAATACATTGTAGAGAAAATTGCTTCTAACTGTAGAAAGAAATACAGATAATTTTTCTAAAAACTCTCATGTTTTTAAAATCCCCGACTTGTGGAAGAAGTTGAGGATATCAATATAATAAAAGTGGTGACATAGATAACAGTATTTTATCTGGGTATAGATTACTATTAAATATTTAGTTATTTAGTCATTTATTGCTTATTTATTGGCCATACGAATTATTAGGTTCGGCGTTTTCTGATTGAAAATTTATAGCGGTGCTTTTGTTAATTCCAGATACAATAACCCGTCAGCGAGGAGGAAAATATTTTCTCATGTAAGTGCATACCGTTATCGTTTTATAGGCCTGAGATAAAATTGGCATAACTCAATAAAAAACAACTAACAAACCCCATAAATTATGAATATGAAATTTTCCCTAGCTGCAAATGCTGTACAAGCGCGTCAGACAAAAGAGAGATTTGCTAAACCAGAAGAACAATTGTCTTATGAATTGGGTAAAGCTGTACAGGAATTACCACCACTTTACACAAGATTGTTAGCGGGAACAATTAGTGTGATCGTATTGGGAACAATTTCCTGGGCGCATTTTTCAGAAATTGATGAAGTAGCTACAGCAACAGGAGAATTAATTGCTTCTACCCAAGTTAGACCGGTAACAGCTTTGGGTAATGGTTCTATTTTAGCAGTAAAAGTCAAAGAAGGCGATCGCGTCACTAAAGATCAAATTTTAATTCAACGTGATGCCAATTTTCAACAAACTGATGTTAACCGTTTAGCTAAATCTAGTCAATTAATTGAAGATGATTTACAACGATTACAAGCCGAACGTTCTGGGGGAAAAACTGCGGGAACAATTATCCAAGATGAACTTTTAAACTCCCGTTTATTAGACTATAAAGCTAAACAAGCAGCCGCAGAATCAGAAGCCAAACGACAACAATCAATTATGAATCAAGCCCAAGTGAGATTAAGTCGTTTACAGGAAAATTTGGCCAATGCTAAAATCACCTTTAGCAATGTTCAAAAAAACCTAGAAAATACAAAAAGTCTGCGCTCTATGTTAGATAGTAATTTACAAATTGCTCGACAAAGAGAAGAAAATCTGCGGACTTTATTTCAACCAGGTGCTTTACCCAGAGTTGATTATTTAGAAGCTCAGGAAAGATTAAATCGTGCTAAAACAGAGATGATTAGAAGTGCAGATGAAATCACAAAAATTCAAAATAATCTCACAGAAGCTAAAGATAAAGTTACATCTTTAGAAAAAGATATTGCTGGTCAATTTCAAGAAATTAATCAAGCAGAACAAGCTTATCAAACAGCACGTAATCAAAGTATTCGTTTAACCTCAGAACGTCAAAGTGAAATTCTCACCCAAATTAACAAACGCAAAGAAGAATTAACCACCGTTGCTGGTCAATTAGAACAAGCTAGAAAACAAAAAGACGGAGAAACTATTAAAGCACCAGTTGCTGGGACAATTTACAAAATTAAAGCTACTAAAGGTCCAGTACAATCTGGAGAAGAACTATTATCAATTTTACCAGAAGGGGAAGAAATGCTCTTGGAGGTAAAAGTTCTTAACCGCGATATTGGCTTTATTGATCAGGGAATGAAAGCAAAAGTTAAAATCGCTACTTTTCCCTTTCAAGAATTTGGTGTAGTTGAAGGTGAAGTATTACAAATTAGTCCTAATGCGACAATTGATAAAGAATTAGGTTTGGTTTTTCCCACAAGAATTAAGTTAAGTAAACATTCTTTAAATGTGCGCGGAAAAGAGGTACAATTTAATCCAGGAATGGTTGCTAACGCCGAAATTGTCACTCGCAAAAAATCGGTTTTGACCTTCATTTTTGAACCTATTACTCGACGTTTTAGCGAAGCTTTTTCTGTGAGATAATCATCGCCAGGAACTTTAAGAACTGTAAGTTTAGTTAGTTCCTTGCTCATAGCTTAACTTTTTGAGATTGTCTATTTTTGTTATATAATGTAGATAATAAATCAGGGTATATAAGAGGTTTAATGATGCAAGTTTGTCTAGTTACAGGTGGTAATTCTGGTGTAGGTTTAATGACGGCTGTAGGTTTAGCTAAATTAGGTAATCATGTATTTATTGCTTGTCGTTGCGCAACTAAAGCAGCAAAAGCTATAGAATACATTCAGCAAAGGACGGGGAATCAAAATGTGGAATTTTTACCCCTTGACCTAGCTTCCTTAGATTCAGTTCGCAACTGTGTTACATTATTCAATAGCAAAAATTTACCCTTGCATATATTGGTCAATAATGCAGGTATATTTAACCGCAGAGGTACTACAAAGGAAGGGTTTGAACTTATTTGGGGAACTAATTATTTAGGTCACTTCTTATTGACTTATTTATTATTAGAAAAGATGCAAAAATCTGCCCCAGGTCGCATTATTATGATATCCTCAGATTTAGCATTATCTCCAAGTAGTATTAACTGGGATTTATTAGTCAAAAAAACACCTTTAAATTTTCTCAACCTCTATGCCATTTCTAAACTCTGCTTATTGCTATTAACCCAAGAACTTTCTCAACGATTAAATAATTCTCAAATTACTGTTAACGCAATTCATCCAGGTTTTGTGCAATCAAATATTACTATCTGGCATCATTTTAGTAAATATTTAGGTTTAGGCATTTCCCCAGAAGCTGGAGCATATAGTACCGTAATTTGTACTACTTCTCCAGATTATCAAGATATTAGTGGAAAATTCTTAGACCGTCATAATCAAGAAATTCTATTACCCAAAATAGCCCGAAATCAAGCAATATTACAGCAATTATGGCAACGTAGTTTATTATGGACTGGTTGCAATCAACAGCAGAATTTACAAACCAAACAAACAATTAATTATCATGAAAATGATGGGATTTGGGGACCTATTTCCCTGAATTTAGATAACAGGGAACTGGAGGAAATTACAAAACATATTTTAAATAAAGTCTTGCCCAGATTTCCCAAGAAAATATTATTTACTTAACTATTATCATCATTAATAAAATTTGATTTTGGATCTTTTTTGCTGATCATACTTCAAGGTTTTAAAAAATCTTTTTACATGGAAAGACATTTAGATTCACCCATAATCATGCAATTATGTCACAATGAAAGCTTATTAGAAAAGCTGACTGAATATTTAGGAGAAAATTTGGTATTATGGCGCTCAGAATTGTGGGTAAATTATCCTTCCCAACAATTAATTCCTTTGTGGCACCAAGATTCTTATCCCAAATTACTCAAAGGAAATGGTAAAACTATTCATGCTTATATAGCTTTGACAGAAGTTAATGAATATAATGGTTTTGAATATATACCTCATAATGATTCTCAAAATTGTCAGATAAAAATGACAGATCCTTTTAGTGGTAATCACTTTTTTGATATCCCTCATGAAATTGAAAAAAAAGCTATTCCTGTAGTCCTAAAACCTGGAGAATTTGTGTTATTTACCGATAACCTTATACATCGTTCTATACGTAATCAGAGTGGTAAATTACGGCTTTCTTTAACATTGAGGTTAACTCAGCTTGGGGTAGAAATTTTACCTGGTTATACGTCTAATGAACACAAACCGATAATTTTACAATCTCAAAAAAAGTAAGACTAACTTAACTGTACGGTTGTATAAAACTTACCCAGAATTACCAATCTGGCTAAATCTTGTGGTGCGGGCATCTTGCCCGCTTTAATTATACAAGCTAAATGCAGTACATCTGAATTAAAAAGCTTCCTGTTGCAAATTATCCTGCTAATATGAAATCCATGTACCATGAAATCCATAAGGTACACGCTGAGGAATAATTACCCGCGCTATGGGTTCGCTGGTTATATCTTGGGCGTTAATAAGGACAAGTTCTGAGGTTTGGGAATTTTCATCATAAACAAATGTTACCAACCATCCTGCATCTTCAGCAGTAGCATGAGGAGATGGTACAAATACTGATTCTCCACCATAACGATTTTTACCAAATTTATGGGTTTGGGATGTACCATTTTCAAAATCGTATTTAATTACACCATCAAATAAGGGGTTTGGATTATTTGCCATTTTTCCCACGTACCCATACTGGGTTTTTCTCCCTAACAGGTTTTCATTAACACGAGGAAATTCTCCAGATACATCATCTAATTGTTCTTCTGTGACTGTACCCTTGGAAAGGTTAAAGCGCCAACGGTGTAAAAAAGGAATACCTCCTTGGGGATCACTGTATGTATCATCAGAAACAAGGACATTAGTAGAAGTCATGCGACAAGCAATAAGTACCACCTCGTCTCCAGCTTCATAAGCGTTGAGGGTGTGGAAGACATAGCAAGAAGGACATTCAAACCAGCGAATATTGCTGTTGTCACCATGACGAGGTATGATACCAAAGCGACTGGGGCGATGTTTCTCAAACATCAACATTGGTTCTCCCCGCTGCATTCGTTCCATGCTAAATGTCAGGGGTAAATCCATGAAAATGGTATAATTTTCCGTAATGGCAAAATCGTGCATCATTACAGCCGTTGGTATTTCTATCGGTACTGTTGACAATAGCTCACCTTGGCCAGAAACTATGCCATATTGTACATAAGGTGGTCTAAAACCGTAACCAAAAAACATCATTTCCCCTGTGACTGGATCTACCTTGGGATGGGCAGTAAAAGCAGAAACTAGTTTATCATTATAAGTATATTCCCCAATAGTCCCTAAATCAGGAATACTAATATGATGAGGCGCACCTCCTTCCCATAATGCTAAAAGTTGTTTATTATGCCATACAAGGGCTGTATTCGCAGTATTTTTACTGATACCATGGGGGTTGTCTAATTGTGGTGGTTCTAACATTCCAGTCCATATAGCCTTACCCGCTTCATGTTCAATATTCCATCCCTTAGTTCTCACATAACGATTTTTGTAAGTAGCTTTACCATGATTAAGCTGTACACCATGCAACATTCCATCACCATCAAACCAGTGATATTGACCAATGGGATTTCCTTGGGGGTTGGGACCATTACGGACAAACATCCCTGATAAGTCTGGGGGTAATTCTCCAATTACTTCTAAGCTATCAGTGGTAATTTCCGTGTTTATGGGTGCAAAATTCCCTTGTAAATAGGGATTTGCTGCTGTTAATGTGGTCATAATCAGTCCATTAAATAAGAGAACTGTACTTAATATAATTAAATTTTGCTATTTGTGCCAGGAAAAACCGTAATATCTTGACTTAAACCGGGATTTCACAGCCTCTCTCCCACAAAGAGAAGGAAACTATACTTTTCTATTTTATCCATTGTCTAATTTCCTCCTGTTTGGGATTAGATGTTTTGAGATATTCAGATAAAAACTTAAAGTGAATTGTTGTGTGCGATCGCTGGCTCAAGGAGTCAAAGCTTCACATATAATTCTATATAATTCTATATACAGCATTTTCCGGTGTAATGAGGTACAGTTTGGGCGGGCAAGATGCCCACCCCACAAGAGTTTCATGATTATGATTTGTGCCTCATAAGAACGAAATCGGCTGTAATTTTTATTTGCTTTTTTTATGATCAAGATTACAGAGTTTTAGGAAAATTACCTTGATTTAGCCAATTAATCATTAAATAAGGATGAACGATGTGAAGTTCATGGATAGGAGAATGATAAATACACTGAAGCACAGAGTAAATCATCTTCAGTTTCTAAAGAATTTAACCAATTTTTATCTATATTTTGGGCAATTCTTTGTTGAGCGAGTTTGTATTGATGATGCAATAAAACTCTTGTAATTTCTTGACTAATTTCTTGCCACTGTGCCTCAGAAGCAACCCCATTTAACTGTAAGAGTGCTGACCAAGCATTATGAGGTAACATAGCTCCTAGCTTGATTGAATCACTGGCTATTTGGGATATTGAGCGATTTTCCATTTTTGATAATACACTAATTCGCTCTGCTGTTTCTAAGTCTAGGTCTGCTGAGATGGTTTTTTCTGTCATTGCTCTATTTTTCTCATGAGTTCTATAAAGATTATAACTTTTAATTTCTTATTTTTCATTATTGATTTTATGAAAATTGACTTTTTAGTATAGTTTCTGTTCATGAAAACCAAATGTTAATTAATAAAGACATAATTATTTTAGGACTTTTGTGATATATTCAGATATGCTCAAAGATATTGTTTCAAAATCTCAACTGTGGCCAATCCTGTTTTTTCCCAACTAAATTGATTTGCTCTTTTTAAACCTTTTTCTGCAAGTTGTTTTCTAGTTTCTGAATCATTAATGATCATTTTCATTGCTGCGGTAATTTCTTCTATATGATAAGGATTAATTAAAATAGCCGCATCTCCCGCAACTTCTGGAAGCGAGGAAATATTAGAGGTAATAACAGGAGTACCACAGGCCATAGCTTCTAAAACTGGTAGGCCAAAACCTTCCCAAAGTGTGGGGAAAACTAGTGCAATTGCTTGATTAATTATTATTGGTAATTTGTCGTAAGGTACATAGTTAAGGAATTTTACTAAATGATTTATTTCTAGTTCTTTCACTTGTTTTTCTAATAATGGAGTGTAACGTTTATCTGTTGGTCCAACTAACCATAGTTCATAGTCATTGCTGTTAGGTAATTTTGCAAAAGCAGAAATTAAACTATGTACATTTTTATAAGGATCTTGTCTACCAATATATAGAAAATAGTTTTTAGTGGGGAGTTTGAGAAATTGGAAATGTGAGGAATCATAAGCTAGGGGAATTGGTGTGATTTTATTATGAGGAATATGGAAAAAATCAACAGTAAAATAGTTGGTATTAGTAATCTTTCCAATTGCTCGGATATTATTTAGTCTTCCACTATTGGTTGTTATTTTTTCCCGTGGTCTTGACTGGTTTTTGGGCTAGTAGTCATCCCTGGTTAAGATCGCTCAATTACTTGTCTAAACTGAGTTTCCCATATTTCTGACCACTACAAATATCAGCTTTGACAATTTCCTCTTTTCCTTAACTTGTCACCAATGCACTGTACTAGTTTTTCCATAATTAGGTTAGTTATTTGTACAGCAGCATCACCTTTTCCATAAAGAGATTTCCACTTTAATGGTTGAATAAAATTAGATATTGCTTGAGTTAATTCTTCTGGTTGTACAAGTTGATTCCATCCTGATTCTACGGTTTCTTTCCATTCAGTTTCATTTCGCAAAGTATAACAGGGACGTTGTAAAATATAGGCTTCTTTTTGAATACCACCAGAATCAGTAACTATGCCTTTACAAGCACTTTGTAAAACCAACATATCTAAATAACTTACAGGAGGAATTGCTTGAATTGATGGATGATTGAGATAATCGTTAAATCCCATTTTCTCAATACAATTAACTGTGCGAGGATGAATAGGAAAAACAACTTGCTCATCTAAATTAATCAAACTTTTGAGGATGTTTTCCAGGCGTACAGCATTATCTGTATTACTGGGACGGTGAATAGTTGCTAGATAGAAATTCCCTGATTTTAATTGATATTTTTGCAATATATCAGAGGTTTCTTGAGCTTTTTGTTGATACTTGAAAACTGCATCCATCATCACATCTCCCACTAAGTAGACACCTTGATTAATTCCTTCTTGTTGTAAACAATTAACAGCTAAAGGTGTAGGAGCAAATAATAATTGAGAAAGATGATCTGTTACTACTCGATTAATTTCTTCTGGCATTTGGCGATTATAACTTCTTAATCCTGCCTCTATATGGGCAATGGGAATATCTAATTTAGCGGCTACTAATGCTCCAGCAATTGTGGAATTTGTATCACCATAAACACATACTAAGTCTGTTTTTTCTGCTATTAATAATTCTTCTATTTTTTCCATCATTCTACCTGTCATCGCCCCATGTTGAAGACTATGAATGTTTAAATGATATTGTGGTGTAGGTAATTCTAAATCCTGGAAAAATACATCAGACATTTTTGTATCAAAATGCTGTCCTGTGTGAATAATTATTTCATTAATTCCGGCATTTTTGAATGCATCACTAACAACAGATGCTTTAATAAATTGTGGTCTTGCACCAAGAATGGTAGTAATTTTCATGTTTAATATAACTCCTTTCAACTTCAATTTGATTTTATGTAAGTCCTGATATCTAAAAATATCAATTATTATTTCCTCCTATGAAAAAGTTAGTCTCGAGAGGTGTTTTTATTAACCACTCAATAAACTCTCCTTTATATTCTTCTGTTTTTCTAATGAGAAAGAAAATTGAGAATGCTAATGAAGGTAATATATTTGATAAGGAGCGAGCGATTTTTTTAGGAAAAGGATAGAATTGAGAACCTGAGAAATTTTCTATATATGTGAACCTGTCAGCAATATTTTTATAAAAATTAATTGTATCATTTTTAGAAAATACTCTTACATGAGCAGAAATCAATTTAGCACAGGTGGGATGAACTCCAAAAAATCCCAGAAACCGATTATGAAATGAAAGTACATTCGGTACGCCCAAATATAAATAACCACCAATTCGTAAAGTTCTAAAAATTTCGTGATTAATCCAAAATATTTCCTTGGTATGCTCTAAAACTTGGTTAGCTATAATTAAATCTATAGATTCATCATTAAACGGAAGTGATTGATTTTCTATATTGATTGAAATAGGATTAATTCCCATTTGTATTAATTTTTCAAAATTCCAACTCCCATAATCTATACCAATACATTGTGCGTTTGTATGATGCTGTTGAACTATTAACAAATCTTCTCCACTACCGCATCCTAAATCTACACATTTTGATATACTTATTCTTTTAATATGTTCTTGTAAAATATGTCTACCATAGGTTTCACTATGATCAACAATTGTTAGTCTGCTGGCAGTACCAGGTGTAATTTTTCTGAGCATAGACCTCTCCTAAATGTATTTTTGCTGTGTGTAGTAATAAATTCTACTAGTTAGTATACACACAATCAGTTAAAAGTAACTAATAATTTCTATAATTTCTAAGAAAATATTTGTAAATTACTTGTATTCATTCCCTAATTGCTCCTGCAAATCATAATTTTCCATTGCTTGAATAATTTTGTCTGTGACTAATTGCCATGAAAAATTTTTTTCAGCATATTCACGTGCTGTTTTACCCATTTGAGATAATTGCTCTGGATGTGATATCATTTCTATTGCTTTTGCTGCTAAATCTTGAGAATTACCGGGTTTATGTAGTTCTACTACTTGCACTGGTTGTAATTCAGACATTCCTCTAATATCAGATGCCAGAATTGGTTTACCTGATGCTGCATAAGCATAAAGCTTAATAGGTGAAAATCCAATTTCTGTTAATCCTGATAATGGCAAAAGTGCTAAATCAAAACAATTAATATATTCATTTGATACAGCATGGGGAATTGATCCTAAAAATTTTACCGATTCGATATTACTATAAGTTTCCTGTAAATAATTAAGTTGTCTTCCACCTCCAATAACCAATAACCTTACTTGTGGATGCTGTAAACAAATTATTGGCATTGCTTTGATGGCAATTTCTACTCCTTTCCATGGTTCTAAATCACCAATAAATCCTAGATAAAAGTAACTAGGATCTAGATTCAATTTTTGTAAAACTTCCATTCTATTCAATGGATGAAAAAAATCAATATCTGTAGCGTTTCCTGCAATCAAAATTTTTTCTTTATTTATCCCATTTTCAATCATCTTTTCTTGGATACCTGGTACAACAACTCTAAGTAAAGTTGTTAATTTAGCATCTGTCAATTGTAGCACTTTTACCACAGGTTGAAATTGTTGAGGAATGCCCATCATTGCTAGTTCACCTGCGAACCAACCATTATGTTCTGTCATAATTTTTTTAAATCCTTTTAGTTTTAGTATTAGTAATACTACGGATGATAGGATGTGGCTACGCATATAAACCCAGTCATAGTCTTGAGGTTTTTGACCAAGAATACAAATTATTTGTGATAAACTATTAATACTTGTCTTGCTCAAAGAAATTAATCGGCTTAAATGATTGCCAGAAAAAGTAGCATAATCAAAATATTTTGTAGCTATTTCTTTATCAATTTGTTGATTGCCTGTAGTGGGAATAATCCCATGTACGATATGACCTGCACGTTTAAATTCTTTTGCTAATGATGTAAAGTGAACTGTGCCACCATTAGGTTGAGATAAATTGAGAGTCGAAATCATTAAAATTTTCATAACTTTTGATAAGGTGTTTTGATAAAGTTAGGGAATTTTTACATGAAAAACTTTTACCCAACGGCTAAAGTTAATTACACGCCAAATAGTGGGATTAAATAACCGTTTACCTGCAATTATATCTGTAAACATTTGGTTAATTAATTGGGGATGTAACCAGAGATCAAGGGTGGCAGTAGCTTCTTGAAGTTCTGATTGGAAGGTATTATACAATGTTTCGCGCATCCAATGATATTCGGGGGTGACAAAACCCATTTTATCTTTTCTGTTTCTAATAAAATCAGGAATTATCCCTGTCATGGCGGATCTTAAAACTGTTTTTGTTTCTCCATTTTGAATTTTTAGGGTGTCATCTAGTCCATAGACAAGCTCTACTATACGATAGTCTAAAAAAGGTACTCTTGCTTCAATTGAATGCGCCATTGAGTTACGATCTTCCCAGTGTAGTAGCATGGGGAGACTGGTTTTTGTCAGTTGTAATGCTGATAAATTCTGAATTGGTGTATTTGTTTGATCTGATATTTTAAATGGATCTTGAGGGTTAATTCCTAGCGATCGCATTTTGTCAGCATTCATCCAAAAGGGAAATTTAGTTGCTGATGGATAGCCTAAAATTTGTCTAATTAATTGACGAAGAGGTTCAGGTAAAATAGATTCTACAATTTTCATCAGTTTAGTTGAACCTTGATAACGATGGCAAATGATTATTTCTTGGATTAATTGTTTGATGTATTTTTGTTGCCATAGGTAAGTAAATAAAGCCCCATAAAAACCATGATATCCGGCAAAGTATTCATCAGATCCTTGCCCATCTAACATGACTGTAACTCCCGATTTCTTAGCTTGATGAAAAATACACCATTGGGCAAAGATACTAGTAGAACAAAAGGGTTCATCTTGATGCCAGGTAATTTGATCAAGTAAGTTGAATAGTTCTAAAGGATCAGGAAATATATAATGGGGTTGAATATTTGTGGTTTCTAAAATTGAATTAATATAGGGACGTTCATCACATTGGGGAATGTCAAAACAAGAGGAAAAAGTTTGCAAGGGATAGGCGGTATGTTGATGTTCACGGAGTTGATTTGCTAAACAAACTATGGAAGAAGAATCTAGTCCTCCTGAAAGACAAGAACCAATGGTTACATCTGCTTGTAACCTTAATTTAATGGCATCTGTTAATAGTTCTTTGACGGAATTTTGTGCTTGTGCAAGAGTTAATTCTGTGGATTTTTGGGGTAGTTTGTACCAAGATTTTACTTGAATTTTGCCAAAATTATGATCGTTTTGATCTAAAGAAAGTGTGAGATATTCGCCTCCCCGTAGTTGCCACACTGACTGAAATAATGTTTCTTGGGTATGATCAAATATGCCATAGGTCAGAAAATGATAGGCTTTTTCTGGGTTAATTTGGGCTTGCCATTGTGGTAAGGTGGTAAATTGTTTAATCTCGGAAGCAAAGGCAATATATTGATGAGGTTGTTGATATATATATAATGGTTTAATGCCAAAGCGATCGCGCACTGCCCATAATAATTTTTTCCTTTCATCCCACAGCAAAAAAGCAAACATTCCATTAAACCGATGTAAACAATCAAAACCCCAAGCCTGATAAGCAGCAATAATGACTTCTGTATCGCAATGACTCTGAAAAGAGAAACCGTGATTTGTTAATTCTGCTGCTAATTCTAGGTAATTATAAATTTCACCATTAAATACTAACCAAATTTTTCCATCTTTACTGGCCATTGGTTGATGTCCGGCGGAGGATAGGTCTAAAATAGCAAGGCGACGATGCCCTAAAGCTAAACCAAAATCATCAGCAAAGTAAAAACCGCTATCATCTGGTCCGCGATGAGAGATAATATCAGTAAAGGATTTGAGGATATCCCTATTGATGGGTTGAAGATTCTGATTCCAAATACTTGTAATACCGCACATTATTTTAGTAAAACCTCGATAATATTTTCAATTTTTTTGCATTCAATTTCTGCATTTAATATTTTTGCAGCTTCTAAAGATGCTAATTTTTTTTCATTGATTTCTTCAACGGAAAGACCATTAATTACTGCGGCCAAACTTTTTGGTTCAAAATCGGGAGCAACAATACCACATTTATAATTTTGTACTACTTTCTGCATTTCAATTGAAGGAGCAATAGCAACACATAAGCCAGACATGATAAAATCAAATAATTTATTGGGCATGGAATGTATATAATTAAAACCTACAGGTGGCAGTAAGTAAAATCCTATATCATATTCTGATAATATACTACATATCGTCTCTATGGAAACTGATTCATGAAAAATCGCTCTGCCAGGGGTGATGTTCTCAGCAAGCACCTGTAATTTTCTCACATATTGAGGATTTCCCACCAGCATAAAATGTACTTCAAATCTTGACTCCAAATAAGGTATCATTTCAATCATCCTTTCCATCTGCCGATCTGGAGATGCGCTACCATGATGAATTAGCTTGATTTTATGGGGATTAGATACTGGATTATAGGGAATATCTTGATAAGATGGAACATTAATAATAACTTTCGGAAAAATCTGATATTCTTGTTGGTATTTACTAGCAATTCCATCACAAACAGTAGTCATAATATCTACCTCTCGTAAATATTTATTACAGATATATTCCCTAAAAGGCTGATGTATATATTTCCATAACCAGCGATTTTCAAATTCCAGCGGGGCGTACTCATGGGCATCAAAAAAAACCTTTGATTTGGATACTTTTGCAAGATGAATAGCTAAAGGTAGGGTATCCAAGTCATTGGCAATAAAAATATCAAAATCATGGCCATTTAGTTTAGCGATGGACTCTTTAATGATAGATTGAGACCAATAAAATTTATCATAGAGACGAAGGAATAGATATAAAACAAACTTAATTTTACTAAGGATTGTCTTTCTTGATTCAATGTTAATAGATGCGATCTCATTGATAGGAGATTTACCAAAGGCCAGCACTGTAACATTGCCTCTATTAACTACAGCTTTTATTTGTCTATTTACACGGGCATCTATAGTTAAATTTGAAAATGAAATAATACAAATATTAGGTTCTGACATTTTTAAATATGTAAACTGCTGGTTACTTAGCTTATTTGTTAAACCACTCATTTTAGTAGTATACTTGAACTACTTGCATAATATCTTGCATAATATCAGGTATAGCTGTATAATGGTAGAGTATGTTTTATATTACAATAGTTAGTGTACATATCTCAAATAAATTATTAAGGATCAGCTATAATTCTCAGGAAAGCAACTTTAATCGTAAAATACACAATTGAGGTGAAGAAAAATAGACATGACAGAACTAGCGATCGCTATCCGCGATTTAGGAAAAATGTATAAATTATACCAGAGTCCTGTTGATAAGGTTTTTGATGCTTTTGGAATCAATCGCTGGTTATTTTGGCGTAAGCACTATTATCAGGAGTTTTGGGCTTTACGTGGTTTAAACTTAGAAGTAAAAAAAGGAGAGAGGTTAGGATTAATTGGACGCAATGGCGCAGGTAAAAGCACATTATTAAAGATTATTACTGGTAATGTGACACCCACAGAAGGAATAGTAGAGGTTACAGGTAGAGTGCAAGCTCTCATGGAACTGGGAACGGGGTTTCATCCAGAATTTACAGGTCGTCAAAATATCCGTGCTTCTCTTGCTTATCAAGGGTTATCATCAGCAGTAATTAAAAATTTAGAAGAAGAGATTATAGATTTTTCAGAACTAGAGGAATTTATTGATCAACCTATTAAAACCTATTCAGCAGGAATGTATGCTAGGTTAGCTTTTTCTACAGCCACATCTGTTCAGCCAGAAATTTTAATTATTGATGAGGTTTTAGGGGCTGGAGATGCTTATTTTGCTGGAAAGTGTGTGGAAAGAATGAAAAAATTGACAGAGCAATCAGGAGCAACAGTTTTATTTGTCAGTCATGATATGTCAAGTGTGGAAATGCTTTGTGATCGATGCTTGTGGATAGAACGTGGTACAAATAAACTTGATGGGATGACTACTCAAGTTTCAAGGAAATATGCTCAAATGATCAGAGAACTTACGGAAAGGAGACTTCGTGCTAAAAATGATATGGCATCTGTTAGTTCAAATCAGTCAATCCTCACATTAAGAGATAAATTACTTCAATTCATATTACGTTTTGTATGGTTAGAGGGGTTACCAATTGAAATTAATTTAGTTAAACTTTCATTTCCCGGACTTGAACCGTTTATTATTACAGTTGGTGAACCCCAAGATAATTCTTATAACTACGACAGTTTTATTTTGATTGATCATACCTCTAGTAATTGGGGAAGACCAACGCAAATTGCAGAGGGTATACATTGTCGTCCTATCACAACTAATGTTAATGCTGGTTCAGCAATGGTCTTTAATATTGATGGGTTATCTTCATCTACAGGTGTGAAACTATATATCAAAGCTAGAGGTTATAGGGGATCAAAAGCACGTCTAGAAGTTTTTGATGGAGTTAACTATATTGTTTTAACCAATATAGAAATATCATCTGATCATGATGCTCATGATAGTAGCTGGTTTGAACTGAATGAAGGTATAGAACCAGCAATAATGAATAATTTTATGAAAGCTAATAATTTAGCTTGTACCAACATTAGTGATGTTGATTCAGTATATACAATGATAAATCAAGAGGAATTATCTGACAGAAAAACAGAAACAATAAAAAATAATGAAGAAATAATACGGCTAGGTTCTGAAAATATAAATGATCAAAAAAATACGAACAATTGGCATAACCAATTTTTAAATGATGTCCTGACAGGAGAGATATTTAAAGGTAAAGTCATAATTGAAAAGGTGTCATTTACCGATAATTTTGGTTTAGAAAAAAGTATTTTTAAAAGTTTTGAGACTTTATTAATTAATATAGATTATTTAATTTTAGAAGAAGCCTTAGAAGTTGAGTTTGTAGTCTGTATTCACAGAACTGGTATTATTGCTTTGCAAGTATTATCGGGAATAGAAAAACATTCAAACATAATTCTAAAAAAAGGTGATAGAGGTCGTTTTACATTTAAAATACCCTCTCTTCCCTTGGGAAAGGGAAGTTATTTGGTCAGCATCGCTATTTTCCCACCTATTAATTATCAATCTCAAGATACAGAAAGAACAGCTTATATTTTATACGATAGAAGATATGAGATTGTTGTAGAACAGCCAGAAACTATTGCAATTGATTTAGGGATGTGTCGAAGCAAGGTACAATTACTACATAATGGGAATTTATTAGGTTAGGCTAAATTAAAGTTTCACTGATATTTACTGGGAATAACAATGACTCAAAATGACAATTATAACGAATACTATGAAAATAGTGAATTATGGGGACACAGAGAACTAACCCTAGTTCAATCGCAAGTTTTAACTGTACTAGATTCTATATGTCAAACACTTCCAGAAGGCTCACGTGTGGCTGATTTAGGATGTGGAGATGGAATAATTTTAAAACAACTGGTGTTAAAATATCCATTACTTGAATACTATGGTGTTGATATGAGCCAAGAATCATTGATTTATGTCAATCTACCACTGCAAAAATGCCATAGCAATTTAGAATCTTTACCCTTTAAAGATGATTTTTTTGATTTGTGTTTCTCCATAGATGTTTTAGAGCATATTCTCCCACAACAATTAACTTCTGTTATTGGAGAAATTCATCGAGTTTGTCGGGGTGCTATTTTATTAGTTAGTCCTTTT
This sequence comes from Anabaena sp. 54, assembly GCA_900299285.1. GTDB lineage: Bacteria > Cyanobacteriota > Cyanobacteriia > Cyanobacteriales > Nostocaceae > Dolichospermum. Next base: position 19,236 of record OMJF01000109.1, read on the forward strand.
CTTGAATCAGATGCCATAAGAACTATATGTCCTTATTGTGGTTGTGTATTTAGTCCTTATTATCATCTCAACCGATTCAATCTAAAACTCTGGGAATCGCTCTTATCTAAGCATTTGAAAGATAGATCAATGCAATTTTTACCTTTTGGCAATGATAAGCCTTATATACCACCTGGTGTAGGAAATTTGATGGTTGCCAACGGATCTTGCGTTTCTCATCAGCATAAAACTGTTTGTCCCCAGTGCAAAACTTCCTTTAGTCGTCCAGAGCCTATTTCAATACCTAATTTATCTTTACTTCTTAGCCCCTATGCTGCTCAAAAAAGAAATCTATTTGGGCTGATACCTGAAGAAATAGGTGTTTTAACATTACCTAGTTCAAATACAGAACAGACAAAACGTTCCGAAATCTCTGATGGGATATGGATCTTTACGAAAGAAGATTATAATTTAACACCAGAAGAATTTGGAAGTTTGAAAGTTCAATCTGTTTATGAAATTGATTGTGGAGATACTAATAGAGTTAGATCAGGAGCAGATTTATTTAGAAAAGAAGCCTATTTTATTGATAATGGTGAACTTACATCATCTGAGTCTGTTCTAATTTGGAATGCCCCTAAATTTGATAAAGAATCGCAAAATGTAGCCAAAACTTTAAGGCTAGTATTCCCCCCAGAACCAGAAAAAAAAGTTGTGAATTTAGAATTATTTTTCGCATCACAGACAAAGGGAATATTAAAGGCTGTTCTTTATGGCATTCCTCCTCATACCTCAAAACAAATAGGACATACTAAGGTTAGATCAGATAAAATTGAGAGAGCTATAGCAATTACCCTATATCCTGATGATCATTTCATAACGCCTTTTGGAATGTTGGTTGATTTAATCTGGATACCAAAAATAACAGAACATAGTCGGAATAATAATTATGAATTAAGATTTCATAAAGTTATTGATTCTAATTTTTCTGCCCAAAATTTTTCAATAAAAGATAAAGCTGCAAACGTTTTACCATTTAATAACAAAACTGGTATGAAAAAATATCAGTTAAAATTTTCTAGTCAAACATTGAAAAAACTCAACAAGTTGTGGTATGTTGAAAACGGAAAAATATTTGACTTATTGAGTTTAAGTTGGAACAGCAAAGAAAATGCTCTAATTGCTAATTTACCATTAATTGAAAATATATATGATGAGGAAATAATTGATAGTAATCTAAAAATAGAATCTAATTTAAATCTTTTTGGTTATGGGTACTTTTCTGGTATGCTTATATATGAAGCAATTAGTGAAAAACTCAGTAAAATAGATAACTAAATAGGAGTTGTATGCAAAAATATTGTTTAAATACCCGTTAATATTCAATTGTTTACTTATGACATTAAATTTACTTCGTATCGTTGGTGCTAGACCTCAATTTATGCAAGCAAAACCCTTAAGTCAAGAATTTAAAAAACGAGGACATAAGGAAATACTACTTCATACAGGACAACATTATGATGATCGCATGAGTCAGCAGTTTTTTAGAGAACTTAATCTGAACAAAGCAGATATTAATTTAGATGTGGGTTCTGGTTATCATGGAGAACAAACAGCTTTAATGCTTCAAGGTATTGAAAAACATTTATTAGATCATAAATACGATGCTGTAGTAGTTGACGGTGACACTAATTCGACCTTAGCAGGAGCATTAGCTGCCTCTAAACTACATATCCCAGTGGTTCATGTAGAGGCAGGTATGCGTTCTTTTGATAAAAAAATGCCCGAAGAAATTAACCGTATTTTAACTGATCATGTGAGTAAATTATTGTTTTGTCCTAGTGTCGTTAGTAAAAACAATCTGGCAAAGGAAAGTATTACCAAAGGTGTTCATATATCAGGAGATTTATTGGCTCAATGCTTTTATGAATTTCGTGATCAAGCATTAACAAAAACTGAAAATAATTTACAAGAATATGGACTCAAAAAAGAACAATATATTTTATTAACCCTGCATCGAGCAGAAAATGTAGATAATCCAAAAATTTTACAGGATTATTTGAGGGCGATCGCCACTTCTCCTTGGCCAGTTTTATTTCCCGTTCATCCTCGTACCTATAAAAATATCGTCGAATTTAATTTAGAAGATATAATTCAACAGAAACCTTTTAAATTAATTTCTCCCATTGGTTATCTTGATATGTTAGCCTTAGAAAGTTCTGCTCTTAAAATTTTAACAGATTCAGGAGGTGTGCAAAGGGAAGCTTATCATTGGCAAAAACAGGGGGTGATTTTGCGAGATACCACTGAATGGATAGAAATTATTGACAGTAAATGGGCTTCATTTTATTTACCCACAGATGATCCATCTAAATTATGGCAAATTTCTGATACAAGTCTATTGTCTGAGCAAAAATTTTATGGTTCAACGGATGTAGCTCAAAAAATCGTAGATATTATGGAGAAGACTTTATTATGAGAATTTTACACTGTCCTCAAAACATTGGCGGAATGGCTGGTGTTATTGCCAAAAAACAATCAGAATTAGGACATGATGCTTATTCTTATAGTTTTGCGAATAACGTCTATAATTTTCAAGCTCACTTTAGTTTAAAAAATCCTTCTTCTCCCATTGAAAGAATACAAAAAGCCGTTTCTTTTGCTACTGAGTTTGATATTTTTCAATTTTATTTTGGCGAAAGTTTATTAGGAGCAAATTTAGCTGATGTAGCTTGGTTATCTCGTTTAGGTAAGAAAATATTTTTTTATTTTTGTGGTTGCGATATTCGAGATGAAAAAGCAACTATTATGAAATATCCCATTTCTGCTTGTGCTAATTGTTTTCCTAAACTGTGTAGTCAAAATCGCCAACTTGCTTATGAAATCTCTAGGGATTATGGAAGGGTTAATTTTGTTTCAACACCTGATTTACTTGAATTTGTAGAACGGTCAATTCTACTTCCTCAAGTGGTAAATTTTGATATTATTGATCAAGTTTTAGCAGACACAAAAAACATCGAAAAAAACCAAAATGATTCTTTAACTATTGCTCATGCGCCAAGTAACCGTAAAATCAAGGGAACTGACTTTATTTTTAACTGTATTGATAACTTAAAAACTAAAGGTTTTAATATTGAATTAAAAATCATAGAAAATGTCCCTCATCAAGAAGCCTTAAAGCTATATAAAAAAGCTGATCTTGCCATAGATCAATTATTAGTAGGGTCTTATGGCTTACTTTCGGCTGAAATGATGGCTTTAGGCGTACCAACAGTTGTCTATTTAAGAGCAGATTTATTCGATAAATACCCTGAGTTACCACCTTTAATTAATGCTAATCCTAACAATTTAGAAAATGTTTTAATAGATTTATATGAAAATCGGCACAAATTAGACTATTATAAAAGTGCTGGTTTTGAATATGCTTGTAAATACCATCATCCGTCTAAGATTGCAATTCAGTGTTTGGAGTATTATGAACAATATGTGGACTAATCAAATTCCCGGTCAAGGAAAAAGAGTATTAATGTTAACGCCCGATGTGACGATAGATCGGCGTATTTTGATTGAAGCTGAAACCTTAATAGACAATGGCTATGAGGTTTATTTATTAGCTGGATGGGATGGCAAAAGTGAAGATTTATTTGAAGTTGAAGGACGAGTCAAAGTTGAAAGAATCAAATATGAAGGAATAGATCAACGATTTACTTTTTTGTATAAGAGCCAAAATTACTTAATTAGTTTACTCAATCAAATTTCTAGTGAGGCCGATGTAACTGCGAACAAAATATGTTTAAAATTAAACAATATCTATAGCTTGTATAGTCAATTAATTTCCAAGTTAATATATATTATTTTTTTTAAACCTTTGTTGTTATTTCTTACCTTAGCTGTAAAAACAAAAAGTTTTATCATTACATCTCTAGCCAAATCAATTAATTTAATCGTGAAAATAATCGTAAAAATAGCTCCATTTTTTACTGAGCTTAATGGCTATGAAAATATTTTTTTTGCAAAAGGATTATTTTATCGTCCTGATATTATTCATGTCCATGACTTACCTATGTTAAAATCAGGAGTTAAGCTCAAACAAGCTTTAAATATTCCTTTGATTTATGATATGCACGAATTTTATTCCGAACAAGATTGTTTAACTACATTACAACAGAAAAATCTAAGAAAAACCGAGTCTATAAACATTAATTATACCGATGCTCGTATTACAGTTAACCCAATGTTGGCAGATGAAATATCTAAAAGTTATAACAATATAAGTATAGAAGTAATACAGAATTCAATGATAATTGATCCAAAATTTCATGAAAAAAAATATGATAGATTCAGAGAAGAATATTCGATTGATAAGGATGATATTATATTGCTTTATCAAGGATGGATTAGTCCTTCCAGAAATCTTCAGAACTTAGTTAAAGGATTAGTAAAAGTAGAAAAACCTATTAAATTAGTCATTATGGGATATGGTGATTTTAAGGAAGAATTAGAAAAAATAGCTGAGAGTTTAAATATCAAAAATAAACTTATTTTTGTACCAACTAAAACACAGGCAGAGCTACTATCGTATACAGCATCAGCAGACATAGGAATTATTCCTTACCCATTTAAACTTGATCCTAATACTAAATATGCTTCTCCAAATAAACTATATGAATTTATTGCTGCTGGATTGCCTATTCTTTGCAACGATCTTCCCTTTGTCAAGAGTATTGTTGAAGAAAATGGGTTTGGTATAGCTTTTGACATGGATACTCCTGAAAGTTTTGCTGAATCTTTAAATAATTTCCCTTTTGATAAGATAGAATATTTTAAGAAGAATTTAGCAGGAAAAGGACATAATTTTTTATGGGAAGCTGAAGCTCCAAAATTGTTAGAAATATATAACTTATTAAAAACATATAATCCAGGCTTATAATACAATATGTAATACATCAATAATATACTTGCAATAAGAAAAAAATTAACATTATGCTAGGTAGCAACAAGAAGAAAACCTACTTCCTTATTCTTATTGGATTTGTGGCAACAATCCTAAATTTTATAGTCCAATCTAACTACAATACTTACAACTATAATGATTATAATGATTACAAAATAGAAATGTATGAAGCCGAAATTAATAAAAATTGTTTATCAACTCCAGTCAGTATCACAACTATCAACGAAAATGATTTTATTTTCGCTGATTATTACAATGTATACAAATTAAATTTGATTGATAAAAAAGTTAATAAATTAAATATATCTTATTCATCAGATTTACAAAAAGATCATCCCGAAATAGGCAAGAAAACAATAAGCATAATAAACTGTGAATCTCAACCATTAAGTAATCAAAATCCTACAGGTATATTTTTTCATCATAAAAGTAAAAACATTTATATTGCTAATTATGGATTTCATAATATTTTGATAGGATCAATTAAGTTAGATACAAATGAAGTTTTGATAAATAAAGTTATAGATGATCCCGACATGGTAAGTCCTGAGAATGTCCATGTTAGCGAAGACGGAAAAACTATAGCAGTTGCAGACTATGATGCTTCTGGAGTTTTCGTTTTTGATAATTTAGGAAAATTAAAATGGAAAAAGTTAGGTTTAAGTATGGCTCATGGAGTTTTAGTTAAGGATGAAAACATATATGTTTCTTTACTTGGCGATAGTAAACTTCAAAAATATGATTTCAATGGCAATCTAATCAGTCAAAATAAAAACATTGGTTATTCAGCAAATCAATATTTATATCCGACATCTTTAATTGATATACCTAAGAATATTAAAGCTTTTTATGGCAATGGAGATATTTTGGTGATAGACGCTCATCGTGGAACAATTAATATAGTTGACGACAAAATTTCAACATTGGCATCTTGGGGTAAAAATGGTTCAGAATATAAATATTTCAATTTGCCCTATGGAATTGCTATAACGGCTAATAAATTATTAATTACGGATACATATAAAAATCGAATCGTAATAACTGATTATCGAAATAAAAAAAATGTATATATTGATCTAAAAAAACAGATAAACTATGGTAAATTCGTTGAATATGGACATTCTAACAACCCTTATTGTTCAAAAGAAATGTTATCGAATAAATTTAATAATTTTATTGAGACATATATTTCATCAGATATAAGGAATATCTACTCTTCTTCTGGAGTTCAAAAAATTTGTATTTTTACGGATGAACAATCGAAATTAACCCAGATTATTCTCCCATATTATAAACAGGAAGAAATAATACAAAAAATTCAGCGTCCTGTCAATGGATTTAGTTTTACGTATGGTAACATATTACAACAAGAAAAAATAAATTATCTTGTGATCGGTTCTCCTCAAAGAAATTTAGTAATGATTGTAGATACAACTACTGGCTTTTATGATTTAGTAAAACTCCCTGAAAATACTTACATATGGGGATACAAGCAACATATCAACAATGATTTAGATTCCATATTTGATAATTTACTGCAAAACTTTAGAATCAAATATGGACAAAAGTATAAAGAAAAACAAAAACAATACAGTTCATCTCGATTAGCTACTTATGTCGCTACTGTTTATGACAAAAGCTTGACAAACTTTTTATCGAATTTTGAACAAGAATTTATATATACTAACTACGGAAAAAAACTGACACAACAATGGTTGTTAGGACAAAAAATAGAATATTCTATTAAGCAATTTAATCAAAACAACGAACCTCTATTTTGGGATGAATTGTATATGTTAAAGATGCTATCTGAAACCTCCTTAAAGAAACTACAAATATTGTTAAGTTATTGATTATACAGCAGATTCCTTTGTTATGAGGTACAGTCTAATTTTCTTGGTTTTCGACTTTTGCCTTCTTTCTTGAAATAAAGTGTACCTCATTACACCCGGAAGTGCTGTATACTTGAGGTTGATCAAAAAACTCCCGTTGCCATATTTCTAAACATAATAACCCCCAAATCTTACGACCAAATTTCCATTCCTTCTCTAAACCTGCTAATACTTTCTTATTATCAATCAAATCACGATTCAAGGCTTTCTGAGATGAAAAATTATCAAAAATAAAATCTTTAATATCCTCCTTCATCCATTGTACTAAAGGTACAGGAAAACCCATTTTATCTTGACGGTTAGTAATCACATCAGGTAAACAATAACTCATGGAATCTTTCAATATTCTCTTCATTGTTCCATTAGTAAACTTAACATTAGCGGGAATAGTAGCCGCTAATTCAATCAATGGATGATCTAAAAATGGTACTCTTGACTCTAAACCATGAGCCATACTTACTCTATCTTCTATTTGTAATAAAGCAGGTAATAAAGTTTTAAAATCAAAGTGAGTCATACTATCAAAATAACATTCTTGTCGAACATTTTCCGCCAGGAAAACTTTTTGAAAAGACTCAAAAGGATGATATCCGTCTAATGCTTCCCAGTTAATTTCATCACCCAAAGAAGGCGCACGATTAATTAAGCGAAAATAACGATGTTGTAAATCTTCAAATAAACCTTCTTGCCAAAATTGTTTGAGCATGGGTTTATAATTTTTTAAAGCAGTTAAGTTAGGAATAATAGATTCATAGGTAACAATAAACTTTCCTGAGTTCATTGTTCCGTCAATCGCACCTTTAATACATTGTTCAAAATATGCAACTAAATAGCGAGTATAACCGCCAAATATTTCATCTGCACCCTGTCCACCTAAAACAACTTTACGATGGTTACTAGCCATTTTAGAAACCATGTATTGAGGAAATGAACCAGGACCAGCTACGGGATAATCTAAATGATAAATAACCTTACGAATATTCTCGATAAAATCTGTAGATTTAATATCTAATTCATGTAAATCAAAACCACTCCATTCAGCTAATGCTCTAGCATATCTACTTTCATCATAATCTTCACTGACAGAAAATTTACCTGTGAATCCTAAAAATTTACTTTCAGATTTTTCATGAGCTAAAATAGCAATAATACTAGAATCTAAACCTCCACTAACATAAGCTCCCAGTGGTACATCACTTCGTAAATGTAATTCCACTGATTCTGATAAAAGATGTCGTATTTTTTCTTCAAAATATTTACCTGTATGGTCAAAATCTATATTATAATAAACTTCCCAATAGCGTCTAATATTAACAATTCCATTATTTACTTGTAAAATATGTCCTGGTAAAAGTTCATTGATTCCTTTAAATAAGGTTTTACCTTCTAGGCAAAACTGAAAAGTTAAATAATCCTTGAATCCTTCTAAATCTATTTCTAAATTTTTAATAAAAGGTAATAATGCTTTAGCTTCTGACGCAAAATATAATACTTTATCAACTACTGTATAGTAAAATGGTTTAATACCAAAACGATCTCTAGCAGCAAATAAAACTTGATTGGATTCATCCCAAATGGCAAAAGCAAACATTCCTCTGAGATGGTTTACACAATCACTTCCCCATTTACGATAAGCGTGTAAAATTACTTCTGTGTCTGAATTAGTCAGAAAGTTTTTAACTCCTAATTCTTGTCTTAATTCTAAATAATTATAAATTTCACCATTATAAGTAATCCAATTACCTGCATTATCTCTCATTGGTTGACTGCCAGTATTCAAATCTATAATACTCAAACGACGGTGAGCAAAACCAATGTATTCATGAGGATGTTGCCAAATACCTTCCCCATCTCGACCCCTATGAGTTTGTATTTCATTCATTAATGCTAATCTACGATTAAGATTAGGAATGGAATCATAATCAAGATTAATAACACCTGCAATACCACACATAAAAAGACCTTTTGTATTTGATTTATTGACAAAAAATTAATTCAGGAAATTTTTACTAATTAAACTTAAACATGATCACTAAATAGTTTCTTCATTTTGCTAAAAAACCAAAATCCTACAATAAACATAAATAATGAAAGACTAATTAAAGTAGTTAAAATTTTTCCTGAAGGTAGCTGATTTAACATCAATACAGATTGATAGGAAATGATGATATAGTAAAGAGGATTCAGAGCTAAAAATGGTCGCATTGCTGTTGGTATCATATCTTCAGTATAAGCAATAGGACTGAGCATCATTAATATTAATGTCATTACAGCTACAAGATTTTGAATATCTCTGATATAAACATTTAAACTGGATAAAATCCAAATTAAACCTAGAGAGAATAATAATTGACAAATCCAAACTATGATAAATAGGGGAGATAAAATAGACAGTTTACCCAGTATTAATAATGTTACTAATAATAGACCCATTCCCACTACTTGAGTTGCTTGGCCAACAAAAACTGCTTTCACAGGAACTAATTCTATGGGAAACAAAGTATTTTTGATCAGATTAGAACTAGCAACTACTGAACCGACACCATAACTTAAACCTTCTGAAAAACCCAAAAAAGGAATTAAACCGCAAAAAATTAGGGCTATATATTCGTTAGAACCTAATGTGGGAAACCTGATTTTGAAGATGTATAAATAAACGATTGCATAAGTTCCTAGAAATAGTAAAGGATATAAAAATAACCACAAAACTCCTAAAACTGAACCTGCATGGCGAGTTTTAATTTCATTTATGGTTGTTTGATACAACATTGAACGATGCCTCCATAGAGTGTAAAATGGTGGCAAAATTATCTGAAAATATAGCAGATAAAAGGAATGTATTAATCGTTTAAGAAAGCTGTCGTAGAAAACTTTTCTGAGCATATTTTACCAGTTAATTTTTATCTGAGTTGATTTTTTTATTGATTGCAATACTCACTTAACATAATCAAATTTTCTAACTCAGGCTTTTTTTAATATTATCTACAACCTGCTCAATTTTCTGTTCCTCTAACTCTGGCCAAATTGGTAAACTTAATACCTGGGTAGCTAATAAATCACTTACAGAATTAACCGGATATTTACCCTTATACACTGGTAACTGATCCTGTGGGACGGGATAATAAATCATTGAACCAATACCCTGTTCAGTTAAATACTTTTGTACAGCATCACGCTTACCATCCAAAACCCTAATTGTATATTGGTGGAAAACATGACCATCACATATTTCTGGTGTAACTATACCACTAACATCTGCTAATAGCCGATTATAGGTTTTAGCTACTGTACGTCTCCCTTGATTCCATTGATCAATATGAGGTAGTTTAACCCGTAAAATTGCCGCTTGCAAGGTATCCAAACGGGAATTATAACCTAATACTTCGTTATGGTACTTTTTCTTAGCACCATGAACCCTCAACATTCTCGCCAGATCCGCAATTTGATCATTATCAGTTACAATTAAACCACCATCTCCATAAGCTCCTAAGTTTTTAGATGGGAAAAAAGAATAAGCTCCTACATCACCAATAGTACCAGTATGTTTACTGTTAAACTTATTTTGATTGTAATACTTAGCACCAAAGGACTGAGCGCAATCTTCAATGACCTTTAAATTATGTTTTTCGGCAATTTCCATAATTTCTGCCATTGCTGCCGGATTACCATAAAGGTGAACTGGCATAATAGCCTTAGTCTGGGGTGTAATTTTTTCTACAATCTTTGTAGAATCAATATTCAATGTTTGCGGATCAATATCCACAAATATGGGTACTGCTCCCACATTACTAATTGATTCTGCGGTAGCAAAAAAGGAGAATGGTGTAGTAATTACTTCATCACCTGTACCAATACCTAAAGCTCTTAAACCAATTACTAAAGCATCCGTACCAGAGTTAACTGCGATCGCGTGTTTAACTCCTAAATAGTTAGATATTTCCTGCTCAAATAGTTTTACATCTGGACCCATAATAAACTGGCCAGACTCAAGCACACGGTTAATAGCAGTTTGAATCTCTATTTTCAAAGATTCATATTGGGGTTTAAGATCAAGAACGGGAATATTACTTTGGATCATGTAACTTTAATTACTTGTGTTTCTGATAATTGTTGATATTTAGTTCCTGTAGAATCTGTAGCATAGCCATTGTCATCAAAGGAAAGTACATCACCATAGGCACTCATCCAACCAATAATTTTAGCTGGTACTCCAGCTACCATAGCATAGGATGGGACATCTTTTGTCACCACAGCACCAGCGGCAACAAAAGCAGATTCATGTAATGTTAATCCGCAAACAATAGTTGCATTTGCTCCAATACTCGTACCACGTTTTACTAATGTTGTCAAATAATCATTACTGGTATTGCGAGGAAATTCACAACGGGGTGTTTTTACATTGGTAAATACCATACTCGGTCCACAAAAAACGTAGTCCTCTAAAATGACCCCTTCATATAAAGAAACGTTGTTTTGAATTTTGCAGTTATTACCTACAACTACATTATTCGCAACTAACACATTTTGCCCAAAAACACAATTCTCCCCAATTTTTGCTTTACTAAAAACGTGACAAAAGTGCCATATTTTCGTACCTTTGCCAATATCCGCACCTGGATCTATATAAGCGGATTCGTGAACAAAATATTCAGCCAATTTATACCTCTTTGGGATCAATAATTTTGCTTTTAGATTGTAGCGATATTTGCGCCGCTTGTAAAACTGTTAAGACATTAATTCCATTTTCCACGTCTGTTATGGGAGTTTCTCTAGTTTGAATACAATCTAAGAAATGTTGACATTCTAATTTGAGAGGTTCATTTTGTTCAATAGCAATCGTAGTTTGAGATTTCTTGGCTAAGATTGGTATACCATCAGATATTTTTATCTCCTGATCATATAGGACAAGTTTAGCATCCTGGGAAACATCGTCAAATACTAAAGTACCAGCATCACCTACTACTACCAAACGATGCTCTTTAAAGGGATGCAGCCAGCTTGTAAATATGTGAGCTTTTTTATTGTCATTAAATTCTAGGTTAATTATCGAAAAATCTTCTACCTCTGTTACATTAGCACTACCAAAGGCTTGTACTGAATTAGGCAGGTTTTCCATAAAACCTAAAATCATACAAATGTCATGGGGTGCAAAACTCCATAATACATTTTCTTCGGTACGAATTTTACCAAAACTCAAACGGTTAGAATACATATACTGAATTTCACCAATTGTACCTTCCTTAACCATTTGCCGAAGTTTTATCAATGCAGGATGATACTCTAACAGATGACCTACCATCAAGATCCGATTATATTTATTTACAGTGGATTTAATATTAACTGCACCTTGTAGATTTAAAGCTAAGGGTTTTTCAACAAATACATCTTTACCCGCAGCTAAAGCCTGTATTACTAAATCGTGATGAGTTACGGCGGGAGTAGCAATTACCACTCCTTGTGTATCTGTATTTGCTAATACTTCAGCAAAGTTCGTTACTCCCTCAACGTTAAACTTAGTTTGTAAGTCAGATAATATTTGTTCATTCGCATCACATATTAAACGTAACGCTCCTAATTCGGCAAAATTGCGAACTAAATTTTTTCCCCAATAACCAGTACCAATAACTGCTATATTCCGATCATTTCCAGACATTTTACCGTTTATTTCCTATTTCCTAATTTGACTATTTTTTGATTTTCACTGCATCCATTAAGCTATATATTATGCAGTAACAGTATTCTTAGTTACTAACCCTTTTCTAGCTAGAATATGTCTTGTATCTACAATTAAAGTAGCGTAATCTGCTACTAATTGATAATCTACATCATCGTGATCTGTGACAATAATAATTGCATCAGAATTTTCTACTAATTCTTTTGTTAAAGGTAGAGATTTCATATCAATTTCAGGATAATGACGATGATGGGAACAAATTGGCGCGTTAGGATCATGATATTCTACAATTGCTCCTTGACGTTTTAGCAATTGGATAATCTTTAAAGCTGGACTTTCTCTTTGATCATCTACATTTTTCTTATAAGCTACTCCTAATAGCAATATTCGAGAATTTTTTAAAGACTTACCTTGATTATTCAAACTTTCTACTAATCTACCTAGTACATAATATGGCATAGAGTTATTTACTTCTCCTGCTAGTTCAATAAACTTCACAGATAGGTCATATTCTCGTGCTTTCCATGTTAAATAAAATGGATCAATAGGAATACAATGTCCTCCCCAACCTGGGCCTGGATAAAATGCTTGAAACCCAAAAGGTTTAGTTTTTGCTGCTTCAATTACTTCCCATACATCTATATCCATGCGCTGAAATAATATTTTTAGTTCGTTAACTAAAGCAATATTAACTGCACGATAGGTATTTTCTAAAATTTTCGTTGCTTCGGCTGTTCTCGTTGAAGAAACTGCTACAGTTTGCACAATAATTTGATTATATAAATCTATGGCAATTTCTAAACAATTTGCTGTCATTCCTCCCACAACTTTGGGAATTGTTACTGTAGAATATTCTGCATTAGCAGGATCTTCTCTTTCTGGAGAATACGCTACAAAAAATTCTTCTCCTACTATTAAACCTTTACTACTTAAAATTGGTAATATTACTTCATCTGTTGTTCCAGGATAAGTGGTGCTTTCTAATATAATTAATTGACCTCCTCTTAAACATTTAGCGATCACTTTTGTGGTATCAATTACATAGGTTAAGTCTGGTTCTCTATGTAAATTTAGCGGAGTAGGTACACAAATAATTAATACATCTGCTTCATGCAACCTATCCATATCAGTAGTTGCGCTAATTAATTCATTTCCTAATTTTTCAGAAGGAATATGACGAATATAGGATTCTCCCTGAAGAATTTTCCCAACTTTATATTTATCTACATCAAATCCCATTACAGAAAAACCTTTTTCAGAAAAAGCTGTTAACAATGGTAATCCAACATATCCAAGCCCAATAATACCTACTTTTGCCTGTTGGTTAGCTATTTTTTCTTTTAGTTCTTTTATGTACATACTTAACACCATTAAAACTCATTTTCTCTAATCCCGAAAATAATATCATTATTAGTGATCATTATTCATAAACTATCAGGATCAATATTTAACTCTCTCAACTTTTGAGCTAATATAGA
>OMJF01000110.1 GCA_900299285.1 Anabaena sp. 54
CGCAGGTTTCAAATCCTTAATTTTTCCTTAGTCCACGCAGGTGGACTTTGCTTGTGTAGTAGCGATTTATAATCGCCATAAACTTTTAAGACAACCTCTCACAAAAATTCCTAATATCTAATATCTGGAGAGTTTAGTCATGCTAGAAAACCGTGATTATACCTTGATTATTGATAAAAGCGGTAGCATGGCTACCCCAGATCAAAAAGGTGGAAGAAGTAGATGGGTCGCAGCACAAGAATCAACCATAGCATTAGCCAGTAAATGTGAACAACTAGATCCAGATGGTATTACCATTTACTTGTTTTCTGGGAAATTTAAACGTTATGAAAATGTGACATCTGCCAAAGTTTCACAAATTTTTAGAGAAAATGATCCTTCAGGAACAACAGATTTAGCTGGGGTTCTCAAACACGCTACTGATGATTATTTGCAACGCAAAGCAGCCGGTCAAACTAAACTCAATGGGGAAACAATTTTAGTAGTTACTGACGGTGAACCAGATGATCGTAAAGCTGTAATGAAGGTAATTATTGAAGCTTCTCGTCGTTTGGATAAAGATGAAGAATTGGCTATTTCCTTTATTCAAGTCGGTAATGATCCTCAAGCTACTCGCTTTTTGAAAATTTTGGATGATGAACTGCAAAGTGCAGGCGCTAAATTTGATATTTGCGATACTGTCACCATGGACGATATGGAAGATATGAGTTTATCAGAAGTTTTACTAAATGCTATTGTTGATTAACAATATATTCTCCAGGAATGACAAATATGGATGCCATTGATAAACTATTAGCTCAAGTTAAAACTGAATATACAGAACGCACAAACACGCCACCACAGGCTAATTTAAACCCTGTGAAATTGGTTTTACCTAATAGGAAATCAGATGTATTAATAGATAAATTATTATCAGACGTACAAGCTGATTTTCTGGAAAAAGACGCGGCCGAAGCACTGCGAAAACAAGAAGAATTAATACAGGAGAAAATTCGTCAAGAAAAACTTAAAGCTAAACAAAGAGAAGCTTTAGAAAAACCTGCCAAGGAATGGTTAGCTAAATTAGATCCTTTATCATCAGAAGGATTATGGTTTGAGAGATTTGCTCAAGGTTATCCTAGTAAATTAGCAGCAGCAATTGATTATTTACAAACTAATTCTTGAGAGGTTGTTTGAAAAGTCTAAAATTATAAATATATTGGCGATATTGGCGATATTGGCGGTTAGAAACCGCATCTACACAAGCGAAACCCACCTGCGTGGGTTTGAAAGCCTTAATTTTTTGCTAGTCCACGGAGGTGGACTTTGTTTCTGTACCGGCCTGTCGGCAGACAGGGTAGCGATTTCTAATCGCCGGAAACTTTTAAAACATCCTCTGAGTAAGTAAGCCCAATAAACCCCTTTTTCCCCTGTTCCTAGCCTGATATGAACGAATCTCACACCAGCGGAATTAATCACTCTACTTCTGATGTCTGGTCTGGGTTAGCCCTACGCAATGCAGGATATGGAAATAAATTTTTAAATCCAGCCAAGCGTTCTCCTAATGGTTCTGGTGCAATATTCCAAAGACTTTCGTAATAGAAAAAAGCTACTCCCAGATCACGTTGTTGGACGGCGCGGACTTGAGATTGAATCTGTTGAATTGAGACTGGCTTAGTTCTTAAACCTGCCATAATTCCGATTCCGGTAGGAATGATTTGTTTAACTTCTTCTATTTCTGGACGGGAAAGTTTAGAGCTAAAACTATCTAAATTCTCTCGATAAACTTGCATGACTAACTCATCTACTATGTTTAATCTTGCCCAATTCAACCAATCTTGCAGTTGAAATTTGTAGGCATAATCATAGTAATTAGGAGAGATAGAGAAAATCATGTTGGGTTTTATCTGTTTAACTGTATTGTTCAGTCTCACCATAAATTCTGTAATCTTATTTGCTCGCCAATTTACCCATTGTGGATCTTTATAATCTTGGGGTGGACTTTTTTGAGTTTCTTTAGTATACAAGGCAACCGTATATTTATCATAGCCAAATTCCTGGGGTAAACTGGTATGATCATCAAATTGAATACCATCAATATCATATTTATTAGTAAGTTCTACCAGCAAATCAATAATAAATTGTTGTACTTCTGGGTGAAATGGATTTAACCATGAAACCTCACCAGCAGCGGTAACAGATGTTGTACTACCATCTTGTTTTTGTGTTAACCATCCTGGTTTATTTAATGCCAATTCAGAAGTATCAGGGGTCATAAATCCAAATTCAAACCAAGGAATTACCAGTAAATTTTGACGATGAGATCTATCAATTAAATCCGCGAGAATATCATGTCCATCTAATCCTTTAAAGACAAAAGGTTGAATTTGTAAATCCTTGGCTACTTTACTAGGATACATTACATAGCCAGCGTTCCAAACCACAGGATAGACAGTATTAAAATTTAGTTCTTTGAGTTGGGTGACAGCTTCTTGAACTTTAGTCCGATCTTTGAGAATATTTAAGTCATTATTTGTGATCCACACACCACGGATTTCTTGACGTGGTACTTGGGCGTTAACCGGTGTCAAAGTGTTTACCCAAAAAAGTGCGATTAAGGACATTAAAAGCCAAGACCGAAATAACGGTTTAAGTAATTTATGGAGAGAAAAATTGTGGTAATTGACTTTCATTTTGATTTGAGAATATGCTAACAAAATTAACTATATTAAAATTTCTTGATTCACAAGTAGATGTAACTCATGAATTACCCTGACATTTGTTATATATGGGCAATTATATAACATTTTGTAAATAAATGGTGTAAGAATTATGTTTTTGTTCTGAATCTTGATTCGATAATTAGGCAATCACTCCAGAAAAAACATCATATTACCATCAGGGTGAGGTACACTTTTGGCGGGCAAGATGCCCGCACCACAAGAGTTTTATCATTCATATCTGTATCTGATGATATCGGAAACTACTGTAATTTCTTATTCCTGATGTAAATTATATCGTTTCCCAGTCTAATGAAGTACACACCAATTTATTCCCTGTTCCCTCTTCCCTATTATCTGCCTGCTTTTGGTTACACTAGTAGTGGTAATTTTTAGGTTTTGTGTTATAACCCTGTTGTGCAAGTAAATTACCCACCACTTCCCTTAGGGTAAGTGGGGGCTTTTAAAGCCCAGAGTTTACCCGACTAAGTGTTAAATCACTACGATTTTCAGGTCA